>JAHLFN010000059.1 GCA_018883725.1 Candidatus Fusobacterium pullicola
TTCCAAATGTTGTCCCAGACTACAGGGCAAGTTCTTTACGCGTTACTCACCCGTTCGCCACCATCACCCGAAGGATCAAGTAGACTTGCATGTGTTAAGCATTCTGTCAGCGCTCATCCTGAGCCAGGATCAAACTCTTCGTTCAATCTATTTAACTCAGTAAAATTTACCGATTATTTATTACACCATTTTATTGTTGTGTTTGCATTTATTGTCTTTCTCTATTCTGTTGCTAATGTCCTTATTTATTCATCTGTGCCGCTCTCTCGCGGACATAAATTATAATATCATAATTTTTAAATTCCGTCAACACTTTTTTTAAAAATTTTAAAATTTTTAAAAAAAAGTGGGCTATCTGATTTTTCTAAACTTCAGATAGCCCTATATATCAATTTCTATACTATTTATCAGTAATCCCTCCTCTGTTTTATTCTAATAAAAAATACTCTATATTATCAAATTAATCTCCTTCAAATGTATATTCTCAATATCTTATGATTATAACATTAACTTAAAATAGTACTCCTACCATCTCCTAATGATAATAACTCATCTATATATTTTTAGAATATACAACTACCCAAGTAGTCAATCATATTGGAATATCTCTCTGAAAATAGGAAATTGTTCTCTACAAAGATACAAACCATAATATAGAATAGATACTACTTCAATATATATCCTACTTTTAATTCAGGTAACTAAAGCTTTATCCTTCTAATAACATAATATTTTTTATCTTTTTAAACACAGCCTCTTGAAAAATTATCTAGCTATTAACCTTCAAATTTTTCATAAAATCTATCCCATTGGACTCTACCTCCTACAGTGATTTTATTGTCTAGACTACTATTATCCTGTTAATACTTATATACCCCATAAATTTTATTCTGTCAATAGAACTTACAAAAAAATTTTGTAAAATTGTAAAAAAGAGGAGAAAAACTATTTTACTTAAAGAAATTTTCAATCTTTTTAATAAAATTAAGTTTTTTCTCCTCATAAATTTCTAAAAAATTTTATAATTTTTTATTATTTTACAACTATATTTACTATCTTATCTGGAATAACAATCAATTTTACTAATGATTTTCCTTCCATATGTTTTTTTACATTCTCTAATTCTAAAGCTAATTTCTCAACAGTTTCTTTATCAGTTCCTCTCTCTACTTCAACTGTTCCTCTAACTTTTCCATTTACTTGAACAGCTATTACAACATCTGAAGAAACAGTTAATTTCTCATCATATGAAGGCCATTTTTCATTGAAAAGATATCCTGTATTTCCCATCTCTTCCCATAACTCATCACAGAAATGTGGTGTGAATGGTGATAACATAACTAAGATATTTTTTATAACTTCAGCAAATATCTTCTTAGACTCAGAAGTTACTTTTCCAGCTTCTAAAATATTTGTTTTATAGTCTTGAGTCTCATTTATTAACTCCATTGTTGCTGCAATAGAAGTGTTAAAATGGTAGTCATCTTCAATAGATTCTGTTACTTTCTTTATAGTTTGGTTTAGCTTTATTAATAAAGCTTTATCCTCTCTACTTACTTTAGATAGATCTATCTCTCCAAACTCAAGATTTTCTTTATGTTCCATTACTAGTCTCCAGATTTTGCTTAAGAATCTGTAAGCACCTGCAAGTCCATTTTCATTCCACTCTAACTCTTTTTCTGGTGGAGCAGCAAACATTATAAATAATCTTGTTGTATCTGCACCATATTTTGTTATCATCTCTTCTGGGTCTACACCATTATTTTTTGATTTAGACATTTTTTCTACTTTTATTGTTAACTCTTCTCCAGTTGCTTTAGAGAAAGCTTTCTCTCCTTTTAACTCAACTTCACTTGGGAAAAGGAATTTATTTTCATTAGCTGAATAGTATGATGGTCCTAATACCATTCCTTGTGTAAGTAGTCTTTTGAACGGCTCATTTGCTGAAACTAGTCCTAAATCTCTCAATATTTTTTGGAAGAATCTAGCATATAGAAGATGCATTACCGCATGTTCTATCCCACCAATATATTGGTCTACTCCCATCCAAGAATCTACAACTTCCTTATCAAATGGAAGTTTATCATTTTTAGGATCACAATATCTTAAGAAATACCATGACGAATCTACGAATGTATCCATAGTATCTGTATCTCTTCTAGCTGGTCCTCCACAAATTGGACAAACTGCATGTTTAAAGCTTTCTGATGTTTCTAATGGATTTCCTATTCCGTTGAAAGATACATCTTCAGGAAGTCTTACTGGTAAATTTTCATCCTTTTCCATTACAGTTCCACACTTATCACAGTATAATGCTGGAATAGGTGTTCCCCAGTATCTTTGTCTTGATACTCCCCAATCTTTTAATCTATATTTTACAGTTCTCTTACCATAGTTATTTGCCTCTACAAATTCAGCTATTTTTGTTAAAGCCTCTTTAGAAGAGATTCCATTAAACTCTCCTGAATTTGTCATAACTCCTACTTCTGTGAAAGCTTGTGTCATCTCATCTGCTTTTAATTCAACAACCTCTTTTGTCTCTTTATTTACTGGGTTGATTACCACTTTAAATGGTAAGTTATATTTCTTAGCAAAGGCGAAGTCTCTCTCGTCATGACATGGAACTGCCATTACTGCTCCTGTTCCATAGTTCATTAATACGTAATCTGCTACCCATAATTGAACCTTCTCTTTTGTCACAGGATTGATTACATGCCATCCTGTAAATACTCCGTTTTTCTCTCTTCCTTCTGCTGATCTTTCTATTAAATCAGTATTTTTCATTGCTTCAACACTTGCTTTAATCTCTGGATTTACTTTTACAATCTCATCTACTATTGGATGTTCAGGAGCTACAACACAGTAAGATACTCCATATACAGTATCAATTCTTGTTGTGAACATTGGTAGATCTTCTCCAGTTTCAGCTACTTTAAATACTATCTCAGTTCCATATGATTTTCCTATCCAGTTTTTTTGCATTGTTAAAACTTTTTCTGGCCAACCATCTTTTAACTCTTTATGTCCCTCTAATAATTCATCAGCATAATCAGTTATTTTAAAGAACCATTGCTCTAACTCTTTTTGAATAACTGAAGTTTTGCTGTGTCTCCAACACTTTCCATCTTCAACTTGCTCATTTGCAAGAACTGTATTACAATCTGGACACCAGTTTATTAGAGATTTTTTCTTATATATTAATCCCTTTTCATAGAATCTCTTGAACATCCATTGATTCCATTTATAGTATTCTGGAGTATATGAAGCTATCTCTCTATCCCAATCATATGAGAATCCTAATAGCTTTAATTGTCTTTTCATATTCTCTATATTAGATTTTGTCCATATTGCTGGGTGAGCACCATTTTGAATAGCTGCATTTTCAGCTGGAAGTCCAAAAGAGTCCCATCCCATAGGGTTTAATACATTATACCCTTTCATTCTCTTATATCTTGCTATAACATCTCCAATTGTATAGTTTCTAGCATGTCCAACATGTAATTTTCCAGAAGGATATGGTAACATCACTAGTACATAGTAGTTATCTTTCCCTTCAACTTTATTTTCAGTTTTAAAAATGTGTCCATTTTCCCATTTCTCTTGCCACTTGGCTTCTACTTCTTTAAAATTATACTCTTTCAAGAATATCACCTCATAAATAATTCTTTCTCACATTCAAATATACCATATATTTTAACCATTTAATAGTTATTTATTTTATTTTTAATAAGTACTTAACCATAATTCACTTTTTCTTTTTATTCTTTGAAAACTATTATCTATAACCTTTGGAGTTTTTTCTAACTCCTCAGCTATTTCTTTATAGGAGAAACCTTTGATCATATAGTTGAATACCTGTCTTTCAAAAGGACTAAAGTTATGCTCTACAAAGTCTTGAAACTCCATAATTTTCTCCTTAGAAAGAAAGATTGCTTCTGGATTGTATCTTATTGTTGAATACAACTCTTTTGAGTAGTCTTCATGTCCATCATCAGTCTCTAAATTATTACCACTAGCCTCATTTAAAACACTATTTTTCTGTGCTGTAGAGCTTCTAACAGCGGTTAATATCTGTCTTCTGATACAAAGAGTGGCAAAAGTTTTAAAAGATGATTTTCCCTTTACATAACCTTTTATAGCTTTTAAAAGACCGATTGTTCCCTCCTGTAGTAGATCATCTTGATCCGCTCCAACTATGAAATAATTTCTAACATTCATATATATCAGTTTTTTATACTCTTTTAGTATTAAATCTAATGCCTCTTGATCTCCATCTTGAGCCAATTTTACTATCTCATCATTTATTAAGTTTTCACTCATATAATTCTTTCCCTTCCCACTATTTTTATTCTATTTTCCCTCTATATTCTAAAACGATTTAACTATTTCAGAAAGAATTATTCCCCCTGCAACTGAAACATTTAGAGAGTTTATCTTTCCATACATAGGTATTTTTATTAAAACATCACAGCTCTCTTTTACTTTTTTTCTGATTCCATTTCCTTCACTACCTAATACTAATGCAGTTCTGCTTGGATATTTCTCTTGAGAGTAATCTTTACTTCCCTCTCCCTCTGCTCCATATACCCAGTAATCCAATTTCTTTAATTTGCTAATAGCATCAGATATATTAGTAACCTTTACTATATCTACATACTCAATTGCACCAGTTGAAGTTTTTACAACTGTCTCATTTATTCTTACAGCATTTCTTTCTGGTATAATTATTCCCTTTACTCCAAAAACTTCAGCACTTCTTATTAAAGCCCCGAAGTTTCTTGGGTCTTGGATCTCATCTAAAATCAATACAATAGCTTTCTCCATAGGAGCAATTTTCTCTAGGAAAGCTCCGAAGTCTACGTAGTAATCATAATCACTTACATATACTACAACACCTTGCGAATTCTCTCTCTTTTTATCTGTATAGAATATCTTGATGTTTCTTTCAGAAGCTAATCTCTTTATCTTATTTATCTTATCATCCTTTGCTCCCTTAAAAATCTCAAGCTTCTCTATTGTTTTCTCTTTATTTTGTAATACTTCTATTACTGGATTTACTCCAATTATCTTCTCCATTATACCTCCGTTATACCTCTACTTTTATTCTTTCAATATTAGCACCAGTATTTTTTAATCTTAATTCTAAGTTTTCATATCCTCTATCTACATGATAAATTCTATTTACTATGCTCTCTCCCTCAGCCTTTAATGCAGCAAGTATCAGTGAAGCTCCAGCTCTTAAATCACTTGCCATTACCTCAGCTGATGAGAAGTTTTCTATTCCTTTTATAGTTGCTATATTCCCATTTATATCTATTTTAGCTCCCATTCTATTTAATTCAGGAACATGCATAAATCTATTTTCAAATATAGTCTCTTTTATCTCACTACTTCCCTTAGCTAAACACATAAGTGTCATAATAGGTGATTGTAAGTCAGTTGGGAATCCAGGGTGTGGCATAGTAGTTACCTTCACTCCTTGAAGATCTGAAAGTTTAGACACCACTGTTAACTCATCTCCATCTATTATATATTTTACTCCCATCTCCTCTAATTTCATTAGAAAAGCTTCTAGATGCTCCTTAACTACTCCCTTTACTTTTACCTTTCCATCAAACATAACAGCGGCAATAGTAAATGTTCCTGCAACAATTCTATCTGGAATTATTGTATGTTCACATGGATAAAGTTTATCTACTCCCTCAATAGTAAGTGTTCCTGTTCCAACTCCACTTATCTTAGCTCCCATCTTATTTAAAAAGTCACAAAGATCTATTATCTCTGGCTCTCTTGCAGCATTTTCTAAAATAGTAACTCCCTTAGCTTTAACAGCTGCCATCACAATATTTTCAGTTGCTCCTACGCTTGGAAAGTCTAAAATAATTTTAGTTCCTACTAACTCCTCAGCTTCAGCCTCAACATACCCATGATCTATAGTTATTTTTGTTCCTAGAGCTTCAAAACCTTTAAGATGTAGATCAACTGGTCTAGCTCCAATAGCACACCCTCCTGGAAGTGATACAGTTGCTTTTTTACAGTGAGCTAACATAGGTCCCATAACTAGAAAAGATGCTCTCATCTTTTTTACAAGCTCATAACCAGCTACTAAGTTAGTTAAACCTCTGTTCTCTATCTTGTATGTATTTTCATCTAACTTTTCTATTATAAGTCCTAGACTTTCTAATAACTTAACTAATGTTCTTATATCCATTAAATTTGGAACATTTCTTAGGATATATGTTCCCTTTTCTACTAAAGTAGCTATCATAATTGGAAGAGCTGCATTTTTTGACCCCTCTACTTTTAGTACTCCCTCTATCTCTTTTCCTCCAGTAACTCTAAAAGCTTCTACCATCTCTCATTTTTCTCCTTTTCAATCCTGCATATAGGACAACTTTCTCCAAAAAATTGGTTAAATATTGTCAATTTTTTAAATTTCTTTTCATATCCTGGTAATTTTTTTTCTACCATAGAGTAGTGTTTCTCACATATTTTCTTTCCAAAATATTTTACATATTCTGGATATAACCCTACCTCTTTAAATTTCTCTCTCATATCCTTTACTACTATCGCTCTCTCATTGTCATCAAAGGCTTCCTTTACAACTATAACTAATCCAATATTTCCCAGTAAATTTAGACTATCAATAAGCGTATATCTAACTTTTGAATTTTCTGCCTCAACTATGTAAGGTTTTAAATACTTTAACTCTATATCTCTTTTCATTTTTATATAGGCTACATCATCTTTTTTCATTCTCTCTATTATCTCTGGGTATACCACTTCTGATCTAAGTTGCTCCTCTGTGAGTGCTAGAGCTATATTTTCCTTAAATTCATCTAGGTAATAAGCTCTTTCAGCTTGTGTTTTTAAAAAATTTAACTTTCCCTGACTCTCTTTATCTATTAAATTTTCACTCATAATTTCCCACCTTTAATACAAAGTATTGCATTAGATTATATCATAATATTGTACCATTTTACAGTGATATTTAAAAGGTTTTTATGAAACTATTTTTTAAAAAAATCTCTTCTTTTTTAATAAAAAGTGTTATAATATGTTCAAACTATTTTTCTTCAGGAGGTCATTCTATGAGAAGAGCTTTTTTCGCCTTCCTCTTTATAAATTTATTTTTTATTACATTTTCTAAGAATATAACTTTCGATTTTAATATGCCAACTGGTAAAGTTGAGTATTTTAAAGCTGGAGATATAAATACACAATCTAATTACTTTTACGATGGAACCTTAACCTTAGATTTAGAAGAGAAGGAGTACTATTTTTTATTAACTAGCACAGACTTTCCTCCTATCCAAAAAATCATTGATGTTAAAACAATAAAAAAACCTATTCAAATATCTTTCACTAAAGATAATTATGTTTGTATTGAGGGAAAGGTAACTAGTGATTACTCAAATATAGGAAATGTAATAGTCTCTTTTATTAACTCTGAAAATAAAAGTTTTAATTTTACAACCGATATTTTTGGAAAATTTACTGCCTTTGTCCCAGTTGGTAACTACTCAGTTGAAGCTGATAGATTTGGATATACTTTAAATAAAAAAAATAAAATTATATATAATTTTACCTCTACAACTAAGCCTTACTCTATAGAACTTAATTTAGTTGAGCTTCCTTGTTTTATACAAGGAAAAGTTGTAGATGAAGAGGGGCATACAATTCCATACCCAAAACTTTTTATAAAAAATGGTGAAAATATTATTCAGGGTGAAGGAGATGAATTTGGAATGTTTAAATTTCCAGTAGATAGTGGAATTGTAACTATCCTAGCTCAAAAATATAGTTTTATCCAAAATGGAGTTGTAAGGAAAATTGATAAAAACTCATCTATCACTAATATTGAAATTGCTTTATCAAAAGTAAAATATAATATAAGTGGAACAATAGTAAATGGTATCAAAGCTCTTCCCGGAATGGAACTTCAACTAGTCAATGAGGATAATAGTAAAATAACTACTATTTTTAGTGATGAAAATGGAAGTTTTGAATTTTATAAAATTCCCGGAAATAGAAAGGTATTTATCCTAGTAATTAAAGATGGAAAAATTTTAAAAAAAAGTGAGCTTATTACCTTAGACAATGATATTAAAAATTTTAATATCATTCTAAATTAATAATTCAAAATACTTCCTCATATTTTCATCACAAATTTATAGTAGAATTGAGATTATATTTTTATGGTGATTTAAATGTTTAAAAAAAATATCAATGATGTTAGGCAGAGTGTAATTAAGTTTCTTAATTTAACTTATCCTGAAAACAACATTAATGAGAGTAACTTAATGCTTCTCAACGAAGGAAAATTTGCAAATGCAACTGTATTCCATTATCTAGATTCTAATTTAAATTTAACAATTAAAGATTTTTCTGGTTCTCCTTGGATTATAAGAAAAACTTTTGGAAAACTTTTCATAAATATGGAATATAACACTTTAATTAAACTTTCTAATAATCCTTCAGTTGCTAAAGATGCTAAAAAGCTCTCTCCTTATACTCTCGCCTTTAACTTTATTGAAGGTGAAGCTTTGAAAACTTTACCTAAGAACTCTATTGACAAAGATTTTTTCTTAGAATTAGAAAAAAATGTAAGAGCTATGCATAGAAAAGATATTGTTCATCTAGATTTAAGAAATTTAGGAAATATTTTAAAAGGGAATGATGGTTATCCATATATTATTGATTTTCAATCAGCTATTTCAACTAAATACTTAGGTAAATGGTTAACTCAACTTTTAAAAATTTCTGATTTAACTGGTGTTTACAAATGTTGGAACAATAGATGCACTGAACCTTTAAACAGTAAAAGAAATAATATTTTAGAAGAGTTCAATAAAATTAGGAAAGTTTGGATTTTTAAAGGTTATCCTATCAGTAGAGCCATAAAAAAATTTAAAGAATTCATCACACAAAAAAAATTAGGGTAAAGCTAACCCTAATTTTTTTATAACTAATCATTTAACTCTCTCTTATATTTAGAAAAATTAAACTCCTTCTACTTCTAATTTGATAAATTCAAATTTTTTCACATCAAATAACCCTCTATCACTTATCTTTATCTCTGGTATAACTATTAAAGACATAAAACAAAGAGTCATTATCGGCTCAATCTCTGTTGATATACTCAATTTTTCAGTAGCAATTTTATGTAGAGTTTCCAACTTATTATCTACCCACACTCCATCTTTATCACTCATAATTCCAGCTATTGGCATAGGCATACTTTCTAAAATCTCTCCATTTTCTACTAGTACTATTCCTCCACCTTGTTCAATAAGTTTATTTACTGCAGTACTTATCTCTTCATTGCTAATTCCTACAGCTATTATATTATGTGAATCATGGGCTATTGATAAGGCTACGGCACCTCTTTTAATACCATATCCTCTTAAAAGGGCAGTAGCTACATTTCCTGTATTTTTATGTCTTTCTATCACAGCTATCTTTACAATATCTTTATCACTTTCAAATATAAAATCTCCATCTTTATCTAATTTTACTTCTGCTATTCCCTTTTTAGTCAGAACTCCCCCCGGCTGGATATCAATTGTATAAACCTTATTAGATTTCAATTTCATCTTTAATTTATCTATATTGAAATCTTTGACCTGCATACTAGATCTTACACTTTCAATACTATGCTTTTTTATCTCCAGTAGATATTCACCATCCCTAGCAACCTCTTTCCCTTCAATAAAAACATTTTTTACTTTGAATTTTTCTAAATCTTCCAATAAAACTATATCAGCACGCAAACCTGGAGCTATTGCTCCCCTATCTCTCATTCCATAACACTCTGCAGCATTTATTGTCGCCATCTGTATAGCTGTAATAGGATCTAAGCCCTCCTCTACACATATTTGAAGATGATTATCTATATGCCCTAACTCTAATATTGTTCTTGGCTGTCTATCATCTGAGCACAATAAACAACGTCTACTATTCTCCTTTGTTACCCCTTTAATCAGATTTCTTAAATCTTTGCAAGCTGATCCCTCTCTTAAAAGAACATACACTCCTCTAGATATTCTACTATTCATCTCCTCTACAGTAGAACACTCATGGTCAGTTCTTATTCCAATTGCTGTATAGGCATTTAAAAGATGATTAGCTATTCCAGGGCTATGTCCATCTATAAATTTCCCACTTTCCTTTGCTACCATTACCTTATCTAAAATCTCATTATCCGCGGCTACAACTCCAGGAAAATTCATAAACTCTCCCAGTCCAAGCACCTCTTTTCTTGTTATTGGTTCTCTCATTTTTGAGGCATCAATAATAGCTCCAGAATTTTCAAAAGGGGTACATGGGACACATGATGGAATCATATACTTTATGTCTAAAGCTGTATTTTTAGCTGCTTCAATCATATAATTTAATCCCTCTATACCACAGACATTGACTATTTCATGTGGATCTGCTACTATACATGTTCCCCCATGTGGAACTATAAGTTTTCCTAACTCTTCTGGTGATAAATATGAAGATTCAATATGAATATGACTATCTATAAAACCTGGTGCTGCATATTTTCCCTCTGCATCCAATGTAATTTTTCCCTTGTAGTTACCTATTCCAGCTATCCACTTATCTGAAATAGCTATATTTCCCTCTATTATCTTTCCTGAATAAACATCTATTATTTTGCAATTCTCTATAACTATATCAGCTAATTCTCTTCCAGCTGAAATATCTATCAATTTCTTTAACTCTTCTTTCTTCATTTCTTCCTCCATGCTATCCAATCTATTATAAAAAAAATACTATCCTGCATTCTAGTTCTCCTATATTTGCGGCTAGTATTTTTAAATTTTCAAGTATTTTTATTAGTATAACATAGCTTAAATTTTAAGTCAATACAATCTTGACTTGATTACTCAGAATTTTAAAGTAATTATTTTCTATTAATTTGATTAATCATCAATCACATTTAAAGTTGCTACTCCATTTAAGTCTAAATCAGCAAAACAACTTTTTCCATCTTTACAGTTAATCAATTTGTAATAAGCAGCTTCAGCTATCATAGCAGCATTGTCAGTACAAAGCTTCATTGATGGATATAAAACCTCTATGCCAAGTTTTTTAGCTTCCTCTGTTAATTGACTTCTAAGTAGTGAGTTGGCAGCTACTCCTCCAGCTAATATTATTGTTTTTACCTTTTTATCCACAGCAGCTTTTAATGTTTTCTTGCAAAGTATATCTACAACTTTTCCTAAAAATGAAGCAGCTAAATCCTCATTAGAAAACTCTTCTCCCTTCATTCTCATCTTATTGACAAAGTTTATAACCGCTGTTTTTATTCCAGAGAAACTGAAATCATACTCTCCTACTTTTGGCTCTGGGATCTCTAAGAAATCTCTATTTCCTTGATAATACATTCTATCTATTACAGGTCCTCCTGGGTATCCAATCCCTAGAACTCTTGCTACCTTATCACAACTCTCTCCTACAGCATCATCTAAAGTTCCACCTAAATTTACAAAGTTATGATTCTCGTCCATATATAGTATATTGGTATGTCCTCCAGATACAACTAATGATATACATGGTAGTTTTACATCATGCTCTAAGAAGTTAGCATACATATGCCCCTTTATATGATGAACTGGTATTATTGGAATGTTATGAGTATAAGCTAATCCCTTTGCAAATGAGATTCCAACTAAAAGAGCCCCTATAAGTCCTGGAGCATATGTAACTGCTATATAGTCCACATCCTCCATAGTTATACCTGCCTCTTCTAAAGCTTCATCTAATATAGTTGCTATATTCTTTATATGTTGTCTTGAAGCTATCTCTGGAACAACCCCTCCATACTCTTTATGTATCTCTATCTGTGAAGAGATTTTATTAGATAAAATCTCCTTTCCATCTTTTAATACAGCTATGGAAGTTTCATCACAAGAACTCTCTATTCCTAAAATTATCATAAAAAACCTCCTATCTCTTATTCAATGACATTTTTCTCTATTATACCATCTTTTAAGAAAAAAAGCATTTTTTTTAATGGACAGATAGGTTGTATCTTTTAAATAGTTCAACTATCTCTAGTTTTCTCTCATAACTCAAGTCTTCTACCCCCTCAAGAGGATATGCCATTCCTAACTCCTTATACTTAAATACCCCTAATGTATGGTATGGAAGTATCTCTACCATCTCTACATTTTCGAACTTTGATATAAATTGAGCCGTCTTTTCTAAAAGTTCATTATTATCAGTTATTCCAGGTACCACAACATGTCTTATCCAAGTAGGCTTTCCTATCTCCTTTAGGTATTCAAGAAATTTTATGCTGTTATCCATCTTCACAGAGGTTAATTCCCTATGTATCTCCCTATCTAGAGCCTTAATATCTAAAAGTACTAGATCTGTATATTTTAATACCTCCTTTACCCTCTCGTTAAAAATATACCCAGAGGTATCTAAAGCTGTATGTATTCCCTCCTCTTTACACAACTTAAAAAGTTCTAATACATACTCACTTTGAACCAAAGGTTCCCCTCCAGTTACTGTTACTCCTCCCTTTTTTCCGAAGTAATTTTTATATCTTTTTATCTTCTTTAGAGTATCTTCAGCACTCTCCTGTATCTTCTTTTCTCCAATATTCCAAGTATCTGGATTATGACAAAATTTACATCTCAATGGACACCCTTGTAAAAAAACTACAAATCTTATTCCTGGTCCATCTACAGTTCCCATACTCTCATAAGAGTGAATATTTCCTAAAACCATTTTAACACCTCTCAAATATTATTAAAGAGAGGGCGTACCCTCTCTTTTTATTACATCTTTCCACTAATAGTTCTTGATAATACGTCTAACTGTTGCTCTCTTGTAAGTCTTACAAAGTTAACTGCATATCCAGAAACTCTTATTGTTAGTTGAGGGTACTTATCTGGGTTTGCCATAGCATCCTCTAATAACTCTCTATCAAATACATTGACATTTAGATGTTGTCCTCCTTGTGGAGTGAAGTATCCATCCATCAATGTTACTAAATTCTCAACCCTATCCTCTCTAGTTTTTCCTAAAGCAGCTGGAGAGATAGCAAATGTATAAGAGATTCCATCTTCAGAATGGTGGAATGGTAATTTTGCAACTGAAGCAAGTGAAGCTACTGCCCCTCTAGTATCTCTTCCATTCATTGGGTTTGCTCCCGGTGCAAAAGGTGTTCCTCCTCTTCTTCCATCTGGAGTATTTCCAGTTTTCTTTCCATATACAACATTTGATGTTATTGTTAAAATTGATTGAGTAGCCTTAGAGTTTCTATATGTTCCATGAGTTCTTAGATAGTTCATAAATTTCTCAACTATTTGAACTGCTAATTCATCTGTTGAATCCTCATCATTTCCAAACGGGATATAATCTCCCTCTCTTTCAAAATCTACTACTAAGCCATCTTCATTTCTTATAACTTTAACCTTAGCATCTCTTATAGCTACCAATGAGTCTACAACTATTGAAAGTCCAGCTATTCCACTAGCCTGTGTTCTTTCAACATTTAGATCATGTAATCCCATAGCAAAAGCTTCATAAGAGTATTTATCATGCATATAGTGAATTATCTTTAGAGCATTTACATAAGTTCCCGCTAACCATTTCATCATCTGGTCAAACTTTTCCATTACATCATTGTACTCTAAATATTCTCCAGTAACTGGAGCAAATTTAGGTGCTACCTGTGCTCCACTCTTCTCATCTCTTCCACCATTGATAGCATAAAGTAGTGTTTTAACTAGATTTGCTCTAGCTCCAAAGAACTCCATTCCCTTTCCTATCTTCATAGGTGATACACAACAAGCTATTCCATAATCATCTCCAAGTTCTGGTCTCATTAAATCATCATTTTCATATTGAATAGATGATGTATCAATAGAAACCTTTGAACAATATTTTTTCCAATTTTCTGGAGAGTTTACTGACCATAGAACTGTTAAGTTTGGTTCAGGTGCAGGTCCTAAGTTATAAAGTGTGTGTAAGTATCTAAAAGATGTCTTAGTTACTAAAGTTCTTCCATCTACCCCTTGTCCACCTATTGATTCTGTTACCCAAGTAGGATCTCCTGAGAATAAGTCATTATACTCTGGTGTTCTTAAAAATCTGATTATTCTTAATTTTATTATAAATTGATCTATTAACTCTTGAGCCTCTTCCTCTGTTATTACTCCAGCTTTTAAATCTCTCTCTATATAGATATCTAAGAAAGTTGAAGTTCTTCCTAATGACATTGCGGCTCCATCTTGATCCTTTGTAGCTGCAAGGTATGCAAAATATAAGAACTGAACAGCTTCTTTAGCATCCTTAGCTGGTCTTGTTACATCAAAACCATATGAGCTACACATCTTAACAAACTCTTTAAGTGCCCCAATCTGTTCTGAAACTTCCTCTCTTCTTCTAATGATATCCTCATTGAAATCTCCAGCTTCAAGTTGCTTTAGCTGATCTTTTTTATCCTCTATCAATCTATCTACACCATATAGAGCTACTCTTCTATAATCTCCTATTATTCTTCCTCTTCCATAAGCATCTGGAAGTCCAGTTATTATTCCACTCTTTCTAGCTGCTCTAATATCATCAGTATAAGCTGAGAACACTCCCTCATTATGAGTTTTTCTATACTTTGTAAAAATCTCCTCTGTAACCGGATCAATCTGATAACCATAAGCTTCTAAAGCATTTTTTACCATTCTTAATCCACCTTTTGGGAATATCCCTCTTTTTAAAGGGGCATCAGTTTGAAGTCCCACAATAACCTCTGAATCTTTATCAATATATCCAGGTCCATATGTAGTGATGCTTTGTGGCATCTTAGTCTCTGTATCATAGATACCTTTTTCTCTCTCTACCTTGAACATCTCTGTCAACTTATTCCAAACTTTTTTAGTTTTCTCTGTAGGTCCAACTAAAAATGATTCATCTCCAGAATAGGGAGTATAGTTCTCCTGAATAAAATCCCTTACATTTATCTCTCTTTGCCATAATTGACCTTTAAATCCATTCCAAAACTCCATTTTTGCCTCCTTTAAAAATCTTTTATTTATAAAAATTAAAAATTTTTGTCATCTTGTTAATATATATCTAACAGTTTTTATTTATACTTTATAATAACATTCTTTATCCAAAAAGTCAACTTTTTATTTCGTCTAAAATATATTATCATATTCAAAGTATTTGCTATGTTCAGATATTTTTTATAGCAATAAAAAAACCGACACTCTAGGCAGTAATCGCCCAGACGGTCGGCTCAAAATCAAAGTTATATTCCCATGTGGTTATCCACTTCTCCGTCAGTTATATAACTGGTATATTTTATCATTTTTTTATTTCTTTATCAACTAATTATTTTATCTTTCTATAGTTATTTTCAATAATCTCCCTTACTGTTGTACTTAAATCTTTAAGCTCCTCCTTAGAAAGTGAAGATACATAAATCGGTTCATCTACCACTACAGTTACCAACTGATTTCTTTTCATCTTCCACTCTCCTCTTTTTTGAATATCAAAGGTTCCCTTTAAAGTAAGGGGAATAATTATTCCATTTGTCTCAGTTGCTAATTTAAAACTCCCTTTTTTAAATCTAAGTATCTCTCCATCTAAGGTTCTCTCTCCCTCTGGAAAAATAACTATAGGATATCCCTCTTTTATTATCTTTACAGCTTCCTTTATATCCTTTATTCCCTCTCTTGGATTCTCTCTGTTAAGAAATACACATTTACTCTTTCTCATCCAGATATTAAAAAAAGGCCAACTCTTCATCTCTTTCTTTGCGACAAAACCAACATCCATATGTAATGCACTTACAATAACTGGTATATCCAAATTACTTTGATGATTACATACATAGATTATTCCTTTTTCTCTCTCTAGTTGATTTATATTTTTTCTATTTTTATAAACCACTCTCAACCTTACTCCTAAACTTTTTAGGACAAGTTTTGAAAGCCATTTTAATTTCTCTCTTGCCAATTTTACAGCTGTTTTCTCATCTTTGAATGCTATTATAGGAAGATAGAGTATAGATATATATATAAAAATTATTAATCCTGTTAATGTTGCTAAAATCATCCCTAACATGTTCCTCTTCTCCTCCTAGTAACCTAGTTACTCTAAATCTTTTATTACCTTTTGAATATCACTATATCCAAATCCCTTTCTCATTAAAGATAGTATCTTCTTCTCCTTATCTTTATTACCCAATCTCTCCCATTGTTTTCTTATCTCCTCTAGTTCTTGAGAGTTATGATCAGCTAATAATTCTTTTATTACACTACCTTTGATACCTTTTTGTATCAACATAAACTCCAATTTTTTCTTACTATAATTGTGGGAGTTTATGTAACTTTCAGCATAGTCATAATCATTTAGATAACCTAACTCAATAAATTTTTCTATTACAAATTTTATGATATCCTTTTCCCTATATTTAGAGAGGAGCTTTAAATATAGCTCCTTCTCTGAATAATCTCTTTTATTTAGCAAAAAATATCCCATACTTTCTGCTCTTCTTCTCACAAGCTCTCTATACTCTTCTAAAGTTATCTCCTCTCTATCTTTTAGATTAAACTCCTGTATAGTTTGCTTATTTAAATCTAAATAGAAAAACTCATCAAAGTATACCTTATTTCCCTTTAGACTATACCTCATCAAAATTTAATGCTCCCTCTTGAACACCCTCTAAACTCTCTTCTCCATCATCTTCCTTAGCAGAATGTGGTTTCATAACTTTCATCACTTCCGCCTCTATTGCTGATAGTAATTCTGGTTCACTCTCAAGTCTAGCTTTTACATTCTCTTTTCCTTGTCCTAGTCTGATATCTCCAAAACTAAACCAAGCTCCAGATTTTGCAACTATATCATACTCAAGAGCTATATCTAAAATCTCTCCAACTCTAGATATTCCCTTACCATACATAATTTGGAAAGTAGCCTCTTTAAATGGAGGAGCTATCTTATTTTTAGTAATCTTTACAACAGTTTCATTTCCTATTGCTTCATCACCCTGTTTTACACTTCCCACTCTCTTTACTTCCATTCTTACTGAAGCATAGAATTTTAGAGCTTTTCCTCCAGTAGTAGTAGTTTGAGGTCCAAATCCAAATCCACCAATCTTATCTCTTATTTGGTTGATGAATATCATAGTAGTTTTAGATTTATTCAGTGTAGCTGTAAGTTTTCTTAGAGCCTTTGACATAAGTCTTGCCTGTAATCCCATCTGTTGATCTGACATCTCTCCATCTATCTCTGCCTTTGGTACAAGTGCAGCTACTGAGTCAACTACAACAAGGTCAACTGCTCCAGAACGAACAAGCATGTCAGCTATCTCTAAAGCTTGCTCCCCATAATCTGGTTGAGAGATTAAAAGCTCATCTACATCCACACCTAAAGCCTTTGCATAAACTGGATCTAAAGCGTGCTCAGCATCTATAAAGGCAACTATTCCACCCATTTTTTGAGCCTCTGCTGCTATATGAAGAGCTATTGTTGTCTTTCCTGAACTTTCAGCTCCATATATCTCTACTATTCTTCCTCTTGGTACTCCACCTTGACCTAAAGCTAAATCAAGATTAATACTTCCTGTAGATATAGTTTCTACTGCCATACTTTGGTTAGATCCTAATTTCATAATAGATCCTTCACCAAAGTCCTTTTTTATCTGTTTCATTGCCATTTCCAGTGCTTTTTCTCTGTCATTAACTTCATCTTTTGCTTTTGCCATCTTATTCCTCCCAATTTATTTTTTTATCTATACTCTCCAAAACATTTTCTGCTGTTATACTTTCCATACATTTAAAATCTCCCTTTGGACACTTCTTATCCCCATGTAAACTACAAGGTGAACACTCCACCCCAGCATAGATAAGAGTATCATCTTTGCCAAAGTCAAACATTCCCGGACTTGTAGGTCCAAATATTACGAAAGTTTTACATTTTACCCCTCTTGCTATATGAAAAGGTCCTGAATCATTAGTTACTAAGAATTTTGCTCTAGATAAAAGTGCTCCACTCTCTTTTAATGAAAGTTTCCCAGCTAATATTATACAACTATTCTCACTTATTCTATTGATCTCCTCACATCTTGGAATATCTCCCTTACCTCCTATTAGTATACTCTTTAGACCATACTTTTCAAAGATAAGTTTTGCTAATTTTCCAAAACTTTCAGCTGTCCACTCCTTTGTATTTTTAGATGCTCTAGGTGCTAGTACTGGTAATCCCACATACTCATCTAGTTCAGCCTTAGGTGTAGTTGCAAAATCAAGGTCTTCACCTATATATTCCAATCCAAAATCTTTAAAAGCCCCAAAATAATTTTTTATAATAGTATCATCTACCTTGTACTTTATCAATCTCAATTTTACCAATAAAGTTTTCCACCAAGCTCTTTTTTTATAGGTAAATGTCTTTACTCCCAATCTCTTTGCTATTATCTTAGATCTAAATTTTGAATGAAGGTCAAATACAAAATCATATCCATTTCCCTTCAATCTATCAGCAAACTTTTTTATATTTGCCACTCCATCATCTCTTTTTTTATCAAAGGTGATTATATTATCTATATAATCTAGTCCAGATATAGCATCCTTAAACTGCTCCATCACAATAAAGTCTATCTGTGAATTTGGATATTTTCTCTTAAAGGATTTTAATACAGGAGTTGTAAGAATTATATCTCCTATTGAGCTCATTCTTATCACTAATATTTTCACTTCTTACCTCTCAATCTCTTTTTAAATTTAGCAAACCATATTAGATATCTCTTTAACGTGATAGCTCCTTTATAGTATATACTCTCTCTGTCATACTCAATATCCCTATCACAACTCTCCTCTAAGTATATAAACTCAAATACCTCTCCAAATTTTCCATATCTATTCCTCATCAGTTTAGTATCTATAAGGTATACACTCTCTCCATCTATTAAGAAGTTCATAACCTGTGAATCTCCATGAAGATAACCTCTAGAGTGGATCTTTCTAAGCTCCTTAGATATCAAATCTATATCCTTAGTTGTTCCCTCCTTTCCCTTTATATAGGAGTAGATAAGGTATGAATCTACCACACATGGTCCACATTTTTTCTCCATTGCCAAATATGGTGTAGCACCATTGAAGCCTAGCTCATTTATCCTTTGAATATTTTCAAACTCTCTTCTACTTTCATTTCCTCTAAATATAGATAGAAATCTCTGCCACTTTCTTCTATTCTTCTCAATAGGTCTTTTTAGAACATATTTTTCTCCATCTATCTCTATCAATGCTACATAGCTTCTTTGGTCATTTTTGAAGACTCTCTCTATATTATAACAGGTGTTTTTTATTTTGTCATATAGTTTTAGATATTTTTCATCATTGTAATATAAAATATCCTTTCCATATCTCACTTTTTTCATATATTTTCACTCTCTAAAATACTCTCTATTCTCTCTAAAACCATCTCCGGTTTTATATCTAACATGCATTTAAAATGCTTTTTAGGACAAGAGTCTCCCCCATGAATTGAGCATGGTCTACACTCCAATCCCTCCACTTGAAATACCTCACTATTCTTTGACCAAGGAAAGAATCCAAATTTTTCTACTGTTGGACCAAATAGTGCTAATATTCTTACATTTGGAAAGGCTGAAGCTATATGAATAGGAGATGAATCATTTGTTAGAACTATATCTGCCCTTCTTATAACCTCTGCTAACTCAAGTAGTGTTGTCTTTCCTCTCAAATCTATAGTGGTATTAGCTAGTGGCATATTGAAGAACATCTCTTCTTTTCCACCTACAACTACTATAGTTGTATCCTCCCTCTTCTCAAGTTCCTTTATAACCCTATTGAAGTACTCAAGTGGCCATTTTTTAGTAAACCATTTACTTCCCGGAGCGACTACTACCACTTTTTCTCTTCTCTTTTCTAGTAACTTATCTACCTTCTCCACCTCTAATTCAGTTGGAAAAATCTCTATCTCATATCTTTTACCCTCATCCTTTGGAACAAAGGATAGAAGTTTCTCTACCTCATGCTTACTTTTATCATAATGAACTCTCTCATTGTATAGAAAAGATGCTGCTGCACTATCATACCCTCTTCTTATTGGAGCTCCAGTTAGAAAAGTTAAAAATGTACTTCTCAAATATCTATGTGGAGTTATTACTAGATTATAGGCTTCCATCTTCAATTTTTTAGCTATTGCCCAAAACCCTTTTATCCCCTTATGCTCTCCCCTTTTATCATACTCTATTATATGATTTAAGTGAGGATTGTTTCTCAATATAGATGCTCCCACTGGGGTTGTTAAATATGTTATCTCAGCCTTTGGATATGTATCTCTCAACTTCTTGATAAGTGGTGTCGATAATACTATATCCCCTATAAATGCTGTATGAATAATCAAAATTCTAATTTTTTTCACCCTCTTCCAATAAAAAACTTTCCTCTATGTATCCTAGAAGTTCCTCTTCCATACCCTTGTTATAGGTATCAAAGTATGGATTTTTATAATCTTCCTTTGGATTATCTCTATCAGGAACTAAGTATTTTACCTTACTATTTCCAAAAACTCCCCATCTCAATGTGCTTTGAGTTGCCTTAGCTGGATAAATTCCAACTATTCTTTTTTGAAGAGCTCCAGCTATGTGAGTAGGTCCAGTTGAGGCTCCTAGATATACAGTAGCCCTATCTATTATAGCAGCTATATTTAAAAGGTCTCCCCCATTAGCATATAGATACACTCTATCTCTATCTATTCCCTCTACTAGCTTCAATCCTCTCTCTTCCTCTGAGATATGACAGATTATAAGTACATTCTTATCTGGATTTTCATCTCTAAATCTTTGAAGTAAAGAGATATACTCCTCATCTCTTATATTTTTAGCTGAACCACCTATAAATGGATTTACAACTAGAGTTTCTCCCACTACATTATATGTAGAGAAAAAAGTATCTGCTGCCTTTATGTTCTCTTTTCCCAAATATATTCTGGTATTTACTTCAAATACCTCATTATATCTCTTCTCATCTGCCTTTTTTATCAGGTCTAAATTGTATTCAGCCTCATTTTTTATAGATTTAGATCTCTTCTGCCAAACTCCCTTATTAAAGGTAAAAAATGAGTACAACTTAGATAGAGGTCCTATCTTTATAGGTGCCTTACTTGCCTTAGCTAGCTGTGAAACAAATCTATCATTATATAGGGCTATAAATATATCAGCTTTAAAATATGGTATCTTCTCTAAAAGTTCATTCTGAGTGTAATCATCTATCTTTATAATTCTATCTACATACGGAAGATTTTTCACTATCTCATAGTTATATCTTCTTACTAAAACTACCAGCTCAGCTTGAGGATACATCTTTTTTATCATAAAAAAACTAGGAACTGAAAGTATCAAGTCCCCTATCTTATCAGTTCTTGAAACTATTACTCTTTTAATATCCATAATCCTTCCTTTTATCTCTTAATATAACTTCCATTTTTAGTTATCTCATACAGTTTATAATATTTTACCATAGTGTAAAGAGAACTTGTACAAGCTAGTAAAAATCCTTCTTTTCCATCTAAAAATCCAAATCTTAATAGATACATTCTCAAGAACTTAAATATAGGATTAAAAGCTAGTTGGAAAATATTGCATCTTTTTCCTCTTTTATAGTACTCTATTGCTCCCTCTGTAGTATAACGATTAAACTTTGTAAAATAATCTCCTAAGGTAGAGTAACTATGATGATATATCTCCTCTTTCAATGTATATATCTTTTCCTTTGTTTCAAAAGATTCGTGAACAGTATTACTATTGAATCTTCCAGCACTCTTTCTAAAAAGCCTTATATGGTAACTGTTACTCCACCCTCCATATCTTATCTTCTTTCCAAAACAAACCGAGGTGAAGTTGATATTGAAAACACTACCACTATCCTTTGAATTTTTTATCTCTAAAATTCTTTTTTGAAGTTCTGGGGATATCTCCTCATCGGCATCAATATTTAGTATCCACTCTCCACTTGCCTTATCTATTGCAGAGTTTCTCTGTGGTCCATAACCTTTCCAACTCTCTACATAGAATTTTGCTCTATATTTTTTAGCAATCTCCTCTGTTCTATCTGTAGAACCACTATCCACTATAACTATCTCATCGGCTATATCTTTAACTGACTCTAAGGTCTTTTCTAAAATTCTTTCTTCATTCATTGTTATCATTGCAACTGATAATCTCATATCTCTCTCCTATGACACCCAACCATATATTTTTCCTAAGATATAATTTCTTGCTATAAAAAGATTTAGCTTAAATTTTTCTGGAGTAAATTTTCTAAGTTCAATTCTTCTTATCATTTCAAAGTTAGGAACTCTTCCATTTGTTCCCTTCTTAGTAGTAACAAATCCCTTTACTCCCTCTTTTTTTAACATCTCTATAACCTTTTTATTTCTATGCCCCCAAGGCCAACAAAAATACTCTACCTTAACTCCTAAATTTTCTTCAATCATTTTCTGATTTAGCAGGTATTCCTCTCTCACTCTTTTTAGGAACTCCTCTTCACTCTCATAATGAAAATACTTATTTTTATTATTGTCTATATACATTTGAGCTAGCTTTAATTTTTCCTCTTTACTTTTTCCCTCTAACTCTCTGTCATAATACTCTTTAAATTTTTTAAAGAACTCCTTATCAATAATTATCCCCTGAGAAGAGTACTCTCCTCTCTTTCTAAATTTAGGGTATCCTCTCTCTATTTTTCCATAGAGATAGATATCAGTAATATCCTCCTCATCTCCATTGAAAAATCCCTCTATCTTATCACTTACAAAGACAGCTGTATGCTTATGTGAGTGAGCTTGAAAATCCACCAATCCACTCTGATACATCTCCCTTATCTCTTCCCAAGTAAGATATTGGTCAGTAGTTCCATCTCCGCTCTCCACATATTTTTTCATAGCTTCATAGTTAGCTTTTCCATTGAGTAAAATCTCTGTACTCCCAACTCTCTTCTCTTTAATATATAGAGTGTTTAAAAATACTGTAGCTTTCATATTATATCTCTTTAGAAGTGGAAATACCTTTGAATAGTTATCATAATAACCATCATCTAAAGTTATCAATGCTGTATTTTTTCCTATTTCCCCATCTCCATACTCTTTCAAAGTAACAGTTTCTATCTCTTTCTCTTTTAAAATCTGAAGATGTTTTTCAAATAGCTCTGGAGTTACACTGGCTTTCTCATTTACTTGATGATATAAAAATATAGGTACTCCTTTATCTCTATAGTATATTAACAATAATATGATAATTATTCCTATCCACATAATTAGCTCCTTTTTTCTCTTTTAGAATATTATATCAAATCTCCAAAGAAAATACAAAAAAAGAAAAAAGATGAACCGACTGTTCATCTTTTTCCTTAAAAATATTTAGGGTTAGACTACAACATATGAATCTAAAAAGTGGGGTTTAAAAAAATTATTTGGAATATGGTGCCTAGAAATGGATTCGAACCATCGACCGTACGGGTATGAACCGTATGCTCTAGCCAACTGAGCTATCTAGGCATATGTTTAACATCATTACTCTAATATAATACACTACTCTACAAAAATTGTCAAGTTTTTTTTAAAAAAAATTTAAAAAAAGAACACGTTCAAAAACGTGTCCTTTTAAAAAACATTTTTCATTACTCTACTGGTTCGAATTCGTCTTTTCCAACACCGCAAAGTGGGCATAACCAATCTTCTGGTACATCTTCCCAAGCAGTTCCTGGTTGTACTCCGTTATCTACATCTCCAACTTCTGGGTCATATTCATATCCACATACTACACATACGTACTTTTTCATAATTATTTCCTCCTATGTCTAAATTATATTTATTCTTAATTTCTATTTGCTTGACCATAATCCATGAATATTACAATACTCCCTTGCCACAATATCTTTTCCTTTTGGTACTTCAAAGAAAACTTCTGGCTCTTGTCCTGGTTTTAAGTATTTTCTATACAATAAATCTTCATCTATTTCTAATTCTATAAACTCGATAAAATGAGCTTCTTGCATTGGATGCTTTGTTTCTTTTCCTACTTTCACTAAATAACCATTCTCTTTTTCTTCAATATATGGAACGTGCTTTTCTGTAGTTGCATCTTGAGTCTTAGGTGTCACTAATTCAAATCCACTTGGTAAAGTTTCACAACAACTCTCTTTGTTAGTTATTAATTGAACTAAAGCACTACATCCTAATTTTATAAATGCATTTTTTTTCATGTACATCCCTCCTAAATAAAATCTCTCTTATTTATTATTCGCACACTCTTTACAAATTCCTTTAAAATAATAGTGTTGCTCATTAATTTTAAAATCTTTTAAATCTCTTTCATTAAAAGCTCTGTTATCAACTTCAATATCAAATATTCTTCCACACTTTTCACATTTGAAGTGTCCGTGAACATCCATGATACTATCATATCTAGTCTCATTTTCCTCAATCACAATAACATTTACTATCTTTTTCTCAATAAATAGATTTAAAGTGTTGTAAACAGTTGTTTTCGATAGAGTAGGTATCTCTGTACACAATGCTTTGTATATCATATCTACTGTAGGATGATTTTTCTTTTCAACTAGATATTGAAATATCTTCATTCTCTGATAAGATGGCTTTATATCATGAGATTTTAGGTACTCTCCTATATTTTCAATTTGAAACTCCACCCCTACACCTCCTATCCGATTTCAACTCAATTTTGTAACTATTCTATATTTATATGGTACACTATTTTATATTCATTGTCAAGTATTTTCACTTAAATTATGACTTTTTTCATCAAGTATCTATGAACCCCTTTTCCGTACTCATTTTCCTGATATTCTACTATACTATATCCCAAATCCTTATACAGTTTTAAAGCGTACTCATTATTTGGATCCACTGTTAAAGCTATCTCTTTGTAATTAAGTTTTCTTAGATACTCCTCACTATCTAACATAATCTTTTTTGCATATCCACGATTTCTATACTTTTTTCTTGTTGATATCCCGTATAGAAACAAACTATCCTTTTGAAACTCCTGCATATACTCAACTATAGATATTATCTCTCCAGCTTCCTCTAATATAAAAACTTTACCATATCTTATTAAAGCTTTTAATATCCATAGGTCTACATTTCCATTTCCTTCAAAAGCTTCCTCTTCTATTTCAACTATCTTATTCAATGTATCTAAATCCACTTCTTTTAACTCTTTAAACTCCATTTTTCCTCCTAGTAGTTTACTTGAGATAGATATAAGCCATTTGGCTCTGCAACCTTCTTTAAATGCTTTTTATCAGGATTTTTTAGCATACTCTCCATATAATCCTCTGGTAAATTACCAAAATATATATTCAAAGCTGTTCCTATTATTATCCTTATCTGAGATTTTAAGAAGGAGCTTCCCATAATCTCTATCTGTATTCTAAACTCAGATATTTTTTTTACCTCTATACTATATATCTCTCTTACAGAAGTCTTACTTCCACAATCACTCATTCTAAAATTATTAAAATCATGTATCCCTACTAATACAGATAAAATTTTTTGAAATCTCTCCTCATCTATCTCCTTATTGACATATGTTTCATATCTACTTTTGAAAGGATCTCTCTCCCATGAAATAATATAGCTATAACCTCTGCTTTTAGCATCAAATCTAGAGTTAAAACTCTCCTCTACCTCTTCTATCTCTAAAAGCTCTATATCCAATGGTAACCCTCTTGTAAGAACATACTTTAATTTATCTAAAGGAATTGTTGAATTAGTATGAAAGTTTGAAACTTGAATTAAAGCATGAACCCCTCTATCTGTTCTTCCTGAAGATATCATATCTATCTTATCTTTTAATACTACATCTAAAAGCTTTTCAATCTCTCCTTGAACTGTTCTTTTCTCTGGCTGTCTTTGAAATCCATAAAACATACTTCCATCATATCTATACACTATCTTTATATTTCTCATCTTTTCCTCATTTGTACAAGTTAGAATAAAATAAAAAAAAGAGATTCTTTAGAATCTCTTACTAGCTACATGGTGCGAAGAGAGAGACTTGAACTCTCACGTCTGGGACACTAGATCCTAAGTCTAGCGCGTCTGCCAATTCCGCCATCCTCGCACGAATGGTGCGTCATACAGGATTTGAACCTGTGGCAACACGATTAAAAGTCGTGTGCTCTACCAGCTGAGCTAATGACGCATCTTATTAAGTTTTTAATGGGGTGACCGACGAGGCTCGAACTCGCGACAACCAGTGCCACAAACTGGCGCTCTACCAACTGAACTACGGTCACCATATCTATTTGTTTTGTCTGTATTAGTGGCGTGTCTGAAGAGATTCGAACTCCTGACCCACGCCTTAGAAGGGCGTTGCTCTATCCAGCTGAGCTACAGACACATTAATTGGAGCGGGAAACGAGGGTCGAACTCGCGACATTCAGCTTGGAAGGCTGACGCTCTACCAACTGAGCTATTCCCGCAGATTTAATGGTCGGAATAGCAAGATTCGAACTTGCGGCCCCCTGCTCCCAAGGCAGATGCGCTACCGGACTGCGCTATATTCCGACGCCTTTCTCTCAAGACAAGAATAATTATAGCACCTATATCAAAAACTGTCAACATTTTTTTTAAAATTTTTTTCACTTTTTTTAAACCACTTCACTAACCATTGATTTTATTAAATTTATAACAACATTTTTTTTAATTTTCTTTTTATTTTTTGTATTTTCTCTAAAAAAATAGATAAAAATTCTAAAAATTTTTTTAAAATCCTTTAGAATTTTTTTTAAATTTATTATATAATATACTTAGAGTATTTATATATTTAAATCAGGGGGGGTATTTTTATGAAAAATACAAAAAAAATATTAGGTGGTATATTATTAGGTTTAACTTTAACTGGATGTACTTCTTCTCCATTTATGGATGAAACTGGATCAGTTAATAAGAAAACAACTGGTACAGCTGGTGGAGCTGCTGCAGGAGCATTAATAGGACAACTTATCGGTAAAGATACTAAAGGAACTCTTATCGGAGCTGGAATTGGTGCTTTAGCTGGACTAGGTTGGGGAGCATATAGAGATCACCAAGAGCAAGAACTAAGAGAGAGATTAAAAAATACTGAAGTAGAAGTTACTACAGAAGGAGATAACTTAAATCTTTACCTTCCAGGAGGAGTTACTTTCGCTACTAACAGTGCTAATATAGCTTCTAACTTCTACAGTCCATTAAACTCTATAGCTTCTGTTCTAGTACAATATCCAGAAACTAGAATAGTTGTAAATGGATATACTGATAATACAGGAGCAGCTAGCTACAACTTAGATCTTTCTCAAAGAAGAGCTGACAGCGTTAGAAATTATCTAATCTCTCAAGGAGTAGCTTCTTCTAGAGTTACATCTGTTGGACATGGAATAAACAACCCAAGAGCAACTAACAGTACAGCAGAAGGAAGAGCTGAAAACAGAAGAGTAGAGATTCAAATTCTTCCTTTAAACTAATACATATGTAATTTTTTATTGACATTTTTATCTTTTTCCTCTATACTTGTATTTAATAAAATTTTAGGGGGAATAGATTATGAAATTAAGGCAAAGGCATATTAAAATACAAATTTAATATATTTTAATTATGGCTAGGTCTAATTTTGTAAAGATTAGGATATTTTTATCCTATGAGCATATCTATGTTTTTTAGCCAATAGTAAAACTATTGGCTTTTTTTTATAGAATTTACCAGCTATTTAGCTAGTTTTTTTGATTTAAGGGAAGGATTTTATGCAATTTTTTTCTGGGAGAGGTTCACATTAAATGATATTTTATAGAGATATTATTTTATTTGACAATTACAACTGATTGATGTATATTAAATAATAAACTTTTCATCAAGGGGGAATTTTTTATGTTAAATGTTAGAAAAGTCGGAATTATTGGAGCTGGGCATGTTGGTAGTCATTGTGCACTCTCATTAATACTTCAAGGAGTAGCAGATGATATTATTTTAGTAGATGTAGATGAACAAAAAGCTAAATCTCAAGCATTAGATTGTATGGATACTGTAAGTTTTCTGCCTCATAGAGCAAAAATTAAAGCTGGTTCTTACGAAGATATGAAAGATAGAGATGTAGTAGTTATTAGTATTGGTACTATTGACAATGTAGCTAAGGATAGGCTAGCTGAACTTGAACGTTCTTTAAAAATAGTAGAATCATTTGTACCTAAAGTTATGAAAGCTGGTTTTAATGGTTATTTTGTTGTTATTACTAATCCTGTTGATATAATAACTTACTTTGTACAGCAACTATCTGGTCTACCATACAATAAAGTTATTGGTACTGGAACAGGTCTTGACTCTGCTAGATTACGTAGAATTTTAAGTGAAGAGCTTGATATAGATGCTAAATCAATTCAAGCATATATGTTAGGAGAACATGGTAATTCCCAAGTTGCTGCTATCTCTTGTGCATATATCAACGGTAAAAAATTAACTGACTATATCGAAGAGAGAGCTCCTAAATTTGAAAAAATAGATTTTGAAGCCATTGAAGCCAAAACAGCTGCTGCTGGTTGGGATATATATGTGGGAAAACAAAGTACTGAATTTGGAATAGCTTGCACTTGTACTGATATTATCAGAGCTATTTTTCATGATGAAAAAAAAGTCATACCTTGTAGTGCTTTTTTACAAGGTGAATATGGAGCTAATGGACTATATGCTGGAGTTCCAGTGGTTATAGGAAAAGATGGGATTGAGGATATCATTGAATTATCCCTTAACTCTTCAGAAAGAAAAAAATTAAATAAAACTTTTGATATCATCACCCATCATATTAAATTAGGTAAATCTTTATTAGAAGCTTAAAAGTACTATATATTTTCTTTTTTAAAATTTTTTATAAACCTCTCACCATCTGCAAGACCTTGATGGTAAACAGCTAATAGCCTCTCTCTGCTCTTCTCAAATCTATCTATTTGTAGAGGAGCAGCTGGGGCTATAACCATAGCTTTACCCTCTTTTTCTAGTCTTCTTATCTCCTCTTGATTCTCTCTATACACCTCATGGTGTCTTTTCAATAAATCTACCATAGCCGGATATTCTTTCATCTTCCAAGCTACTAAGGGAAAACATCTCAATGGTGGTTTTATAAAATTTCTATCTCTTGTTAAAACCACTATTATCTTATCGCATCCATCTTTTAAAGCTTCTCCTACAGGAATTGGAGCTGCAGTTCCACCATCAAAGTATGTATTTCCTCTATAATTTACAGGATTAGCTACAAGTGGAATAGATGATGAAGCTTTTAAAACAGTTGCCCCATCACGAAGAGAATCCTTTCCATAAAACTCTGCCTTTCCAGTTTCAGCATTTGTAACTCCAACTTTAAAATCACATGGATTTTCAAAAAAACTTTCATAATCAAATGGATCCAATTTTTGTGGAATCTCTTCGTATAAAAAATCCATTCCAAAAAGTGAGCCAGTCTTTATATAGTTGCTCCAACTCAAGTATCTCTTGTCTCCTATATAGTTAATATTTGTTCTAAGAGCTCTTCCTTTCTGTCTAGAGATATATGAAACTCCATTCGAAGCTCCTGCCGATACCCCAATTAAATAATCTGGCATAAAATTATATTTTGTAAAGGCATCTAATACTCCAACTGTATAGATACCTCTCATTCCACCACCTTCTAAAACCAATCCTATTTTCATATACTCCCGTTGCCAAAAATCTATAAAAATATAGAAATTTGTTTATTTCCTTCTTCTACAAGTCCGATTTTGCCTAAGCTACTTTCGTTTGATATAACTCTCCAAAGGCTTAAATTCGGATACAACGCGTCCTACAC
>JAHLFN010000060.1 GCA_018883725.1 Candidatus Fusobacterium pullicola
ATGCCAGGAGATAACATCGAAATGACAGTAGAATTAATTCACCCAATCGCAATGGAAACAGGATTAAGATTCGCTATCAGAGAAGGTGGAAGAACAGTAGCATCAGGAGTAGTTGCTGAAATCATAAAATAGTAAATTACCTGAGAGGGTATTTTGAAGGGGAGCAGATACCTGCTCTCCTTTTTTTTGAAAAAATTTGAAGGAGAGGACATGGAGTTTTTAATGAAATTTTTAGATGAAGTTCCTTTAATGGGAATCTTTATCTCTTTTGCAGCATTTTTTTTAGGGATTAAGTTTCCAGATTGGGATTTTAAAATGAGGTTAAAGCATAGAAGCATCTTAACCCATAGCCCTCTTATTCTTTTGATTTTTATCAGAGTATATGAACAGGATAAAAGTGATAATTTTAGATATTTTTTAATAGGATTTTCATTAGCCTTAGCTCTTCATTTCATCTATGATCTATATCCTAGAGGATGGGGAGGAGGAGCTTTAATAAAAATACCTATTTTAAAAATAAGTTGTAATCCCAAAATGAGCAAACTAATACTTTTTTTCTCAATTGCAATAAGTATTCTTGTGGCTATATGTTATACTAAAAAATTAATGGAGTTCTATTATATTGGAGTTTTAGGTATAATAACTATATTAAAAGATACTGGTAAAGAGGAAAAATTATTCAGACCACTACTATCTTTTGTAGTTTTTGGATTAATAATTGGGTGTGTAAAATATAAGGAGCTATTTTTCTATTTGAGAGATAGTGTTTTTTATGTAAGTGATAAAATATCTATGTTTTTTTGAGTAAAATCATAGCTTTTCTTGACAATACTAGAGATAAAATAATATAATTTAAAGAAAATATAAATTTTGAAAGGAGAATAAAATAAACAGATGAGAGATATTAAAAATCTAGAATTAAAAGCAACAAATATAAGAAAATCTATTGTAAAAATGATTTGTGAAGCTAAATCAGGACATCCAGGAGGATCATTATCTGCTGCAGATATTTTAACAGCTCTATATTTTTCTGAAATGAACATAGATCCAGCTAATCCTAAAATGGAAAATAGAGATAGATTTGTTCTTTCTAAGGGGCATGCAGCTCCTGCTCTTTATGCTACTTTAGCTGAAAGAGGATATTTTAATAAAGAGGGATTAATGACTCTTAGACAATACGGGTCTATATTCCAAGGTCACCCAGATATGAAAAAAGTTCCAGGTGTTGAAATTTCAACAGGTTCATTAGGACAAGGATTATCAGTTGCTAATGGAATGGCATTAAATGCTAGAATTTCTGGACTTTCATATAGAACTTACATAATCCTAGGAGATGGAGAATTACAAGAGGGACAAGTTTGGGAAGCTGCTATGACTGCTGCTCACTACAAGCTTGATAACGTATGTGCTTTCTTAGACTTTAATAATCTTCAAATAGATGGAAATGTAGATAAAGTTATGGGTGTAGAACCTGTAGATGCTAAATGGGAAGCATTTGGTTGGAATGTAATAAAAATTGATGGACACAACTTTGAAGAGATATTAAATGCTTTAGATGAAGCTAAAAAAGTAAAAGGAAAACCAACTATTATCATTGCTAAAACTGTAAAAGGTAAAGGAGTATCATTTATGGAAAATGTATGTGGATTCCATGGGGTAGCTCCAACAAAAGAGGAAACTGAAAAAGCATTAGCAGAATTAGGAGGGAACAATTAATGAGTAAGAAATCTACAAGACAAGCTTATGGAGAGGCATTAGTAGAGTTAGGACAAATAAATAAAGATGTAGTAGTGTTAGATGCTGACCTTACAAAATCAACAAAAACAAATCTATTCCAAGAAAAATTTCCAGAAAGACACTTTAACGTAGGAATAGCTGAAGCTGACTTAATAGGAACAGCAGCAGGATTAGCAACATGTGGAAAGGTAGCTTTTGCATCTACATTCGCAATGTTTGCAGCAGGAAGAGGATTTGAGCAAATAAGAAATACAGTAGCTTATCCAAAATTAAATGTAAAGATAGCTCCAACTCATGCAGGAATATCAGTAGGAGAAGATGGAGGATCTCACCAATCAGTAGAGGATATAGCATTAATGAGATCAATACCAGGAATGGTAGTATTATCACCAGCAGATGCAGTAGAAACTAAGAAAATGGTATTTGCAGCAGCAGAATACAATGGACCAGTATATATAAGAATGGGAAGATTAGATGTAGATACAATATTTGATGAGGCTACATATGATTTCCAAATAGGAATAGCAAATACATTAAGAGATGGAAAAGATGTAACAATAGCAGCAACAGGATTAATGACAGCTGAAGCATTAAAGGCGGCAGATATATTAGCTCAAGAGGGAATATCTGTAAGAGTAATCAACGTAGGAACAATCAAACCACTAGATGGAGAAACAATATTAAAGGCAGCTCAAGAGACAAAATTCATAATAACAGCTGAAGAGCACTCAGTAATAGGAGGATTAGGATCAGCAGTATCAGAATTTTTATCAGAAGTACATCCAACAAAAGTAAAGAAATTAGGAATTTATGATAAGTTTGGACAAAGTGGAAAAGCAAATGAGCTTTTAGAGAAATATGAATTAACAGCAGCTAAATTAGTGGCAATGGTTAAGGAAAATATGTAGTAATTTTATGGGAGGACTGGCACTAAAACTCCTTTAGGTCAGTCCTCATCTTTATACTGAGGGAAAATTTTAAATGATGAGGTGACTATGAATAATATTAATTTAATGCAAATGGAAAAAAATACAACAAAAAATAAGGTACAGATAAAAAAGACTACTTTTATACTTACAATTTTGTCCTTTATCATTTTAAATTTTTTCTTAGCTTTTTTTATCAATGTAGATTCTGTAAAGAAGAAAGCTGAAGCAGAGTATTTTTTTACAGCAGATTTTCAGAAAAATGTATCTGATGAGAAAAAAGAAAAATTAGAAATAGAAATATTGAAATTAGAAGGGGTAAAAAGAGTAAGATATATATCTAAAGAGGAAGCTTTCCAAAAATTACAATATCAATTAGATGTAGCTATACCTAAGGCAGAGAATCCACTTTCTGATAGCTTGGTAATATTTTTTGATAAACCATCAAATATAGAAAAAATTCAAGTCAAGCTAGATAATGATGAGAATATCAAAGAAGTTTTTGTAGATGGAGAGTATATTAATTATAAAGAAAGAGAGCTAAGATTTTATAAGATGATATCTGTAGGACTTGTAGTTGGATGTATAGCTCCAATTTTAGCACTTATATATTATGTGTTTTATAGTGCTGTTTCAATAGACTATATAAATAATGTTGGATTAGTAAAGGATGATAAAACAAATAGAGTGAGAGCTAAGAGTGTAAATTTACTTCCATTTACAGCAGGTTCAATAATAGGAACTCTAATATTTTTTAATATATATATTTATTTAAGACATCAGCTACTTTTAATAAGTAATAGATATCTAGTACTTAGTTTAAAAGAGATAGTATTTATACAATTTGGAATAATATTTATAATTAATCTTTTGATATGGTTAAAACCTATAAAGATAGGAGTGTTCAAGTGGGTAGAAGATGGAAAACAATAATTCTTTTAATAATATTGACAACTCTAAGTATGGCCGATGCTGTATCTGATATGGAGCAAAAAATAAAGAATATAGAGAAACAGATTGCCGAGAAAAACTCAAGAATAAAAAATATAGATGCTGAAACTCAAAAGTTGGAGAAACAGATACTTGAGATAGAGAGAGATATCTTAGAGATAGCTAAAGAGAGAGAGAAAATTTTAGATGATATAAAAACTGTATCAAAAAATATTGAGTATGGTGGACAAAACTTAAATATTACTTCTAAAGAGATGGATAGAAAAAAATTGGAGTTTAAAGCTAAAATTATAGCTTGGAATAGATACTCAAAAGAGAGAGAAGATGATATAATAACTGATGCTATTTTGAGAAAAAACTTTAAAAATCTTTTATATGGAGATCTACAAAAGATGGAATATATAAAAAATGTTCAAAGTGATATTCAAAAGGTAAAGGCTAATATAGAGAGTGAAAAGCAAAAATTATCAGGTTTAAGAAATAAACTTGCTTTAAACTTAAAACAGATGGATAGTAAAAAAGCTCAACAAAATAGTTTGATAGCTCAGTTAAATAAGGAAAAAACAGGGCATGTACAGAGTATAAGTGCTCTTCAAAAGGAAAAAGAGAGAATAGAAAAGAAGATAAAAGAGATAATTGTAGCTAGAACCCAAATGGATAAAAAGATAGTAAACCAATCTCAAGCTTATTCAAAACTAGGAAAGGTAATTAAACCTGTAGAAGGAGCAGTAGTTGTAAAATTTAATCAGAAAAAACAACAAGAGGTTACTAGTAATGGAATAGAGATTCAAGCTAAAATGGGAGCTAAAATAAAATCTTCTGCAAAGGGAAAGGTAATATACTCTGATGTATTCCAAGGATTGGGAAAAGTGGTAATGGTAGATTATGGATACAATATGATAGGAGTATATGGAAACTTAATAGCTACTAAGGTAAAATTGAATCAACAGATACAGCAAGGGGCAGAGATTGGTGTTTTAGGACTATCTGTAGAGGGGAAACCAAACCTTTATTATGAGTTGAGATTTAATCTTAAGCCTATTGACCCTGTTCCGATGTTTAAATAGGGTGATAAAAAAATGAAAAAAGTTTTTATAATGTATAATCAAGATAAACTATTAGCTCAGGAACTATATAGGAAAAGTGTGGAATATTTTGAAAGTAAAGGAATAGAGATTGTTGATAAAGTTGGAAAAGCTGATTTTGGAGTTGTAATAGGAGGAGATGGAACTTTACTTCGTGCTTTTAAAAGCTTTATCTTCAAAAAAAATCTACATGTTATAGCTATCAATGCTGGAAGTCTTGGTTTTGTTACAGAGATAAAAAAAGAGAATATGTTAGCAGAGTATGAAAATTTTTTAAATGGGGAATATAAGTATGAAAAAAGACATATTTTAGAGGTTGAAGTAGATGGAAAGATTTACTATGCTCTCAATGAAGTTGTACTTTCTAAAGCTGGAATAACATCTAGAGTTTTAAGAGTGAATTTTAAGACAAATGGAGAGTATATGTGTACCTATAAGGGAGATGGAGTAATAGTAGCTACTCCAACTGGTTCTACAGCATACTCTATGTCAGCAGGAGGTCCTATTCTTAAATCAGATATGAAAGCTATTGTAGTAACTCCAATAGCACCACATAATCTGAATACTCGTCCAATAGTAATTGGAGGAGATGAGAGAATTGAGATGAGAATAGAGGATGAAAAAAGAGTAGGACAGGTAATAATTGATGGTCAAACTAATAAGAGAATAACTAGTGAGGAGAATATAAGGGTAGAGTATTCAAAATATACTCTTATTCTTGTAATCCCAAGAGATAGAAATTATTACAGTGTATTAAGAGAAAAATTGAAATGGGGAGATAATCTGTGTTAAGAGAACTTAAAATAGAAAATCTAGCTATAATAGATGAACTTGATTTGGAGTTTGAAGATGGTTTTATTGTACTAACAGGAGAAACAGGGGCAGGAAAATCCATAATATTGAGTGGAATAAATTTACTTATTGGAGAGAAAGCAACTACTGATATGATAAGAACAGGAGAAAAGACTCTATCTGCTCAAGGGGTTTTTGAAATAAATGATGAGCAGAGAGAGGAGCTATTACACAGATTTGAGATAGATGCAGAGGATAATGAGGTAATAGTAAGAAGAACTTTAGACTTAAATGGAAAAGGAAAAGTTTTTGTAAATGGTGTTAGGGTTTCTCTAACTAATCTGAAAGAGATAATGGGAACACTCGTAGATATAGTGGGACAACATTCACATCAGATGTTACTTAATAAGAGTAACCATATAAAGCTTTTAGATAAATTTTTAGGAGATGAGGGAAAAGAACTTCTGAAAAAAAGTAATACTCTTTACAATAGATTTAAAGAGATAGATAATCAGATAGAGAGTATTGAAAAAAATAGAAGAGAGGCTATAGAGAAAAAGGAGTTTTATGAGTTCCAATTAGCTGAGATAGAGAAAATAAATCCTAAAAAAAATGAGGATACTCTTTTGGAAGATGAGTATAAAAAACTTTTTAATGCTGGAAAAATTAAGGAAAAAATAGAGAATTCCTCTCTTTTTCTAAGAGATGGGGAGATGAATGCTCTTCATTTCATCTATAATTCTAGAAAAAATATAGAGAGCCTATGTAAATATGGAGAGGAATTTAATGAGCTTTTAGATAAACTTGAAAAGGTATATTATGAACTAGAAGATTGTGTAGATATAATGGATACTTTAAATGATGATATCGATATTGATGATAGAAGATTACAAGAGGTAGTAGAAAGATTAGATGTAATCAATAAGATGAAGATAAAGTATGGGGCTACAATTGAGGAGATACTTGAATTTAAGGAGAGTATAGCTCAGAAGATAAATCTTTTAGAAGAGGATAGCTTTGAGGTACAGAAACTTCAAAAGGAGAGAGTAGAGATTGAAGAGAAATACTGGGAAAATGCTCATCAACTGAGAAGATTAAGAAAAGAGAAAGCTATTCAAATAGAGAGAAATTTAAAAGATGAACTAAAATTCTTAAAAATGGGAGATGCTCAAATCCATGTAGTTGTTGAAGAGAGTAAAACAATGGGAGCTAATGGAGCTGATACAGTAGAGATATTAATATCTACAAATATCGGTCAAGATATGAAACCTCTTTGGAAAATTGCTTCAGGGGGAGAGGTAAGTAGAATAATGTTAGCTTTAAAAGTGATATTTTCTCGTGTAGATAATGTACCTATTTTGATATTTGATGAGATAGATACAGGAGTAGGTGGAGAAACAGTAAGAAAGATAGCTGATAAACTTCGTGAAATAGGAGAGCATGCTCAAGTTGTATCTATAACTCATTCACCAGCTATTGCAGCAAAGGCTCACCAACAGTTCTATATTAAAAAACAGACAATAGATAATAAGACTTCTACTACTGTAACAAGGTTAGATGAGATAGGAAGAGTAGAGGAGATAGCTAGAATGCTGGCTGGAGAGAATATAAGTGAGGCAGTATTACAACATGCTGAGGAACTTTTGAAAGAGAGTAGATAGTATGGATTTTATAAATGAGTTTTTGGTAGATTCTAAGGCTAATGGTAGAATAAATTCTTCAACTTTGGAGATATATAGAAAAGATATAGAGGATTTTGATGGATTTATTATTGGAAAAGATCTGATAGATGTTGAAACTCAAGATTTAGTAAACTATATAGAGGAGCTAAAGAAAAAATATAGTGATATGTCTATATATAGAAAGATGAGCTCTCTAAAAAGTTTCTATAGATATCTTTTAAAAGCGAAGATAATAGATGTTAATCCAACAAAGGATATAGAACTCCCAAGCAGAGTAAAAAAAGTAACTGAACCATTAGAGAAATGGGAATTGAAAAGAATATTAGATGTGTGTGATGAAACTTATGAAGGAAAGAGAGATTCCTTAGTGATAAAGCTTCTTTATGAAACTGGATTTAAGATAGGGGATATTTTGAATTTAGAAAAAGATGAGTTATCAAGGTATGAATATAAAATAATAAATATTCGTTCTGCTTCAAAAATATTAAATCAGAAGATAAGCGAAAGTTTGTCTAAGGAGTTAAAATTCTTTTCAGAGAGATTACTTCCAAATATGTATACGAACAGAAATAAACTTTTTCAGGAGTTGACTAGAGAGGGATTTAGAGTAAGGTTCATAGGTTATGGTAAAAAAGCGGAGCTAGAGAGAGATATCTCTCCAAATATGATAAAAAAGATAGTAACAGAGGAAAAAATCAGAGATGAAGATGGAGTCTCTTTAATTGATAAGATAAGAGAACAGTATATGAGAATAGGAATAGGAGATGATTAGATGAAGGCTGGATTTATAGCTGTAGTAGGTAGACCAAATGTTGGAAAATCTACTTTAATAAATAAATTAGTATCTGAGAAAGTAGCCATAGTATCAGATAAAGCAGGGACAACAAGAGATAATATAAAGGGAATTTTAAACTTTAATGATAACCAGTATATATTTATTGATACACCTGGAATACACAAAGCAAAGCATCTACTTGGGGAGTATATGACTAACTCAGCTATTAGAGTTTTAAAAGATGTAGATGTAATACTATTTGTATTAGATGGTTCTCAAGAGATAAGTACTGGAGATCAGTTCGTAATGGAGAAGGTAAAAGAGGCTAAGAAAACTCCAAGAATACTAGTGGTAAACAAGATAGATAAATTAAATGATGAACAACTTAAGGCTAAAAGAGCTGAAATAGAGGAAAAGCTAGGAGAGTTTGATGGAATTGTTGAAATTTCAGGACAGTATGCTATTGGACTTCCAAAACTTTTAGAAAAAATTGATCCATTCTTAGAAGAGGGAATACAATATTATCCTGATGATATGTACACTGATATATCTGTATATAAGATAATAACTGAGATTGTAAGAGAGAAAATACTACTAAAAACAAGAGATGAAATTCCTCACTCAGTTGCTATTGAGATATTAAATGTTGAGAGAAGAGAGAATGGTAAAGATAAATTCGATATCAATATCTATGTTGAAAGAGATTCGCAAAAAGGTATCATCATAGGTAAAGGTGGAAAAATGTTAAAACAGATAGGAGAAGAGGCTAGACGTGAAATAGAGGAGTTAATAGGAGAGCCTATTTTCCTAACACTTTGGGTAAAAGTAAAAGATGATTGGAGAAAGAAAAAACCTTTCTTAAAAGAGATGGGATATGTAGAAGAGAAAAATTAAGGAGTGGAGAGTAAAAAGTGAGTAATGTAAAAATGGAAAAAGGAATGTTAAGAAAATTTGTAACATACTATAGACCATACAAAAAACTATTTTTTATGGATCTATTGGTAGCTACAATATCAGCTTTATGTGATCTAGTTTATCCTATGATTACTAGAAATGTTGTAAATAAGGTAATACCTAATAAAGAGTTTAGATTTTTAGTGGTATTTGCAGTAGTTCTATTAGTAATATATGTAATAAAAATGCTATGTGCTTACTGGATGCAATATTGGGGGCATTTAGTTGGAGTAGGAATGCAAGCTGATATGAGAAGAGATGTCTATGAGCATTTACAAAAATTACCTGTTAAGTATTTTGATAATAATCAAACAGGAAATATAATGTCAAGAATAGTAAATGATTTACAAGATATATCTGAACTTGCACACCATGGACCAGAAGATTTATTTATATCATTTTTTATGATAGTAGGTTCATTTATAGTTCTATTAAGAATAAATGCTTTACTAACTGTAATAGTGTTTTGTATACTACCAATAATAATTTGGTATAGTATGTATAAAAGAAAAAAACTTTTAGATTCATCAGTAAAAACAAGAGAAAAGACTGGTGATATAAATGCTAGATTACAAAATAGTATATCAGGAATAAGAGTATCTAAAGCTTTTGTTATTGATGAGGATGAGAAAGAAAGATTTGAAGAGGGAAATCAACAATTTGTTAAAGCTAAAGCATACTCATATAAGGTAATGGCAGAGTACACTGCTGGAGTTGGATTTTTTACAGATCTATTAGATTACTCTGTCCTTATAGTTGGGGCAATATTTACTTATTATGGAAAGATAAATATTGGAGATTTTTTAGCATATTTACTATATATAAAGATATTTACTCAACCTATTAAAAGACTTATTGCCTTTGTAGAACAGTATCAAAATGGTATGAGTGGATTCAAGAGATTTATGGAACTAATTGAAGTAGATAAAGAGATGGACAAAGAGGGAGCTCAAGATATTGGTAAGGTTGAAGGAGAGATTAAATTTGAAAATGTAAGCTTTAGCCACGAGAGTAAAAAAGTTCTAGATAATATATCTTTAACAATAGAAAAAGGAAAGATGTTAGCTTTAGTTGGACCTTCAGGTGGAGGAAAAACTACTCTATGTAATTTAATTCCAAGATTCTATAATGTAGATAGTGGAGATATTAAGATAGATGGTAAGAGTATCTATGATGTAAAAGTTGAATCTTTAAGAAAAAATATTGGAATAGTTCAGCAAGATGTATTCTTATTCACTGGAACTATAAAAGAGAATATATTAATAGGAAAGACAGATGCTGTAACTACTCAGGTCTATAATTAAAAAACTAAGACTTTCTTCAAAAAATTTGAAGAAGGTCTTTTTTTGTTGCCAAAAATATGATATACTATTTAAGTACTTTTTTGATTAGGAGGTGAACCATTATGA
>JAHLFN010000061.1 GCA_018883725.1 Candidatus Fusobacterium pullicola
GCTAAAAAATTCAATAAGTCGAAGACTTAACCCTTGCATTTTTAGTGAGATAAGCTCATAGTTAATCAACTTCTTGGAATATGAAACAATTCTTAGTTTTCTTTTTAAATCATAAATAGCTGAGTAGTAACAATTGCTTAATTTAAAAGGAGAGAACCTACTATATTTAGCAGGTCTCTCCTTATTTTATTGTAACTACTAAATAAATATTTCTGGCTCTTTTCTTATTAGACACTTACTCTCTAACATTTCTATTATAGGTTGAACTGGATTATTTATTACTTCTCTTCCATTAAAATTACATACTTTTACACATGCATAACAATGAATACATTTCTCTAAATTCACATTCCTAGGATCATTACAATCAATAGCTCCAACTGGGCAAACTTTCCAGCACTTCATACACATATTACATTTTTCATTTGGAATTGGAGCGAAAATTCTTATAGGCATATCAGCTTTATATGGTCTATTTCCTGAAAAAATAGGAGTAGAAATATCTTTATTCTCCAATTTTTTTCTTATTTCCTTTCCAAAGCTATATGCAATACTTAAGTCTTTTTCATCTGGCCTATTTGTACCTACTTTTTTTGAATAGGAATGTTCTCCAATAAAAGCTCCACCAGCCAATATTTTAAAACCACTAGCTAATAATATATCTTCTAACTCTACCAAAGCATCTTCATAGGCTCGATTTCCATATACTACCACAGGAATAACATACCCTTTTCCCTTTATCCCTTTTAAAGTATTAAGTATAATTTTAGGAACTCTTCCTCCATAAACTGGCACACCTACTATAACTAAAACCTCTTCTGAATTATCATATTTTTCTCTATTATCTTTTATAAAAGTTATATTTTCACATTTTAATATATTTCCTATTCCTTTTGCAATCTCTTCTACAATCTTTTTTGTAGTATTAGTTGGACTAAAATAATAGTAATTTACTCCTTTTATCATTTTTAAAGCCCCCTTAATTTTTTAGATTATAAATCCACTTCCTAAAACTTTTTTCTCTTCATCATAAAATACTACACCTTGACCTGGAGTAATTGCTCTTACTTTTTCTTCTAAGAATTTAACCTTTATATTTCCATTTTCTTGTAATTTTAGTTGGCATTTATGTAATCTATCTCTTGAACGAGTTTTTGCCCAACAAATTTTACCATCTAACTCTTCAACTTTATCAACTGATATCAAGTTTATATCTCTAGCTAATAATTCATCTTTAAATAAAAGTTCATTATCTCCAACTATTACACAGTTATTTTTACTATCTAACTCCACTACATATAAAGGTTTTTCCTGTGCTATTCCAAGTCCCTTTCTTTGACCTATTGTATAAAAAGATAGTCCATTGTGTTTTCCTAAAATTTTTCCATCAGTTGTAACTATATTTCCTTTTTTTCCAGCTTTTCCTCTTGTTTGCTCAAGTAAAAACTCTTTTAATTTTCCATCTTCAACAAAGCATATCTCTTGAGAATCTTTTTTAGCATAAACTCTTACTCCTAATTGCTCAGCTAACTCTCTTACCTTTGGTTTTTCTAAATCACCTATTGGGAACATTACATATTTTAAATTATCTTTGTTCATTTGTGAAAGGAAATAAACTTGATCTTTATTCAAATCATCTCCCATTGATAATACTCCATCTTTTAATTGAGTATAGTGTCCTGTAGCCATAAAATCTGCTCCTAATGAACGAGCAAACTCTATCAACATTCCAAATTTTATATGTTTATTGCATACCATACATGGATTAGGAGTTTTTCCTTGTAAATACTCATTAACAAAATAATCCATAACTACCGTTTTAAATTCTTTTGTAGCATCTAAAACATAATGAGGTATCCCTAAATCATCACATACTTTTTTAGCATCTGAATCCTCTGGGTTACAAGTTCTCATAGTTACTCCTATAAGATCATATCCCTGCTTTTTTAAAATATACGCAACTGTAGAAGAATCTACTCCTCCACTCATAGCTACAGCTACTTTTATCTTTTTATTATTTTCATTATAAGTTAAATATTTTTCAAATTCTCTATTTTCCATTATGATTTTACTCCTATTACAAAATTTTTAATATACATCTTGCTAATATCAATATTCCAAATATAAATATAAGTCCTCCTGAAATTTGAGATATTTTTATTAATCTATCTTCATGTAAAACCTTAGTAGAATGTGCTATCACATAAGTGGTGATAAACCACTCAGTTGCTCCACCAAGCATTATTCCTAAAGCTATAAAAGGTGCTACTATTGAAACATCTTCCGAATAAACTTTTAAAGTTGTAAAAATAACAAGAATTGTAAAAATTCCAGATAAGTTAGCTATTGCTAGAAAAAATGTTGTAAAATAATCCTTTACCATTCCTGTTGGAGTACACTCTATCTTTTTTATCTTCTCTCTCTTCTCCAATTTTTTCCAACCTACAAGTAAAAGAAAAAGAGCTACTAAAATTTGTAGCCATGATTCATACTTCAGTATAAATCCCTCTACATAAGTCATAAATAAAAGTGCTATAACTCCATATATTATATCCACAGTTACCATTCCAAGTGCTGAGATATACCCCTTTTTTTGCCCTTCCATCATAGTTTTTTCCATACAATATATACCTACTGGTCCAAAAGGTAAAGATAATATTAAACCAGTAATTACCCCTTTTAATGTTGCTATTATAATCAATTTTTTACCTCCATCATATCTTTTAGTCTTTTAATAATTTACCACATTTAGGACAGTACTTAAACTCTCCAATTACATTAGCTCCACAATAAGGACAAGTATTAGCTTCTAATATTATCTTTTCAATATCTTCATATTCTACTTGCTTTTTATCTAAAATCTTTGAAATAGAAGTAGCCTTTAACTTATAAACACTCCTACACTTCTCACAGATTATAATATATTCTCTATTATATCTAAATACAGGAATGAAAAAGATATCAAAACTCCTACTTAACTCCATAAGCGAAAATTTCTCTCCTATACACCCCGTACATTTAAAAGTTACCGTGCCTAAATTCTTATTTTTATTCCCTATTCCAAAGACTCCTATAAAAAACATTTTCTCTCCTTGTTACTCAAGTAAAATTACCCTGTAATATATTTTCTATTCTAAATTATATCATATTCTTATCACCATTAAAAGAAAAATTAATTTTTTTAATTTTCTATTTTCAATAAAGTAAATATATTATATAATAAAATATAAATATAGTATTTTATGAAAGGAGTAACTTTGAATAAAAGGTTAACAGAGGAAGAGATTGAAAAGCAAATGGATAAAGCTTTGGATAAAATTCCTATGGAGATAAAAAAAATAAAATTAGTACTGTCTATAATAAAAAGATTTAACAGATTAAAAACAATTTTCAAATTTAAATAGGAGGATAGATGTTATCTGAAAAATTATTAAAAAAAATAGGAACAATAGCTAAAGAGTTTGAAAAAAGAGGATATACTCTTGAAGAAGACCTTATAGAGTTAGCTGAAACTAGAGAGGATATAGCTCAAAGATTAGAAGAGACAAAATTTAAAAAAATTGAATTTTTCCAAGATGATGAGTTACACTCTGTTGGGCTTACTTTAGAAGATGTCCAAATAGAATTTTTTGTAACTGAGGGAGAAGATGAGGAGGGACCTTGGTACGAAGCTGAGGCTGAAATAATATTCTTCTAAAAATAAAATATAAGGGGGAAATTAATATATGAAAATTTTTGACGGTCATGCTGATATTTGGTATGATGTAGCACAAAAAAGAAAAAATGGTGAAGAAAATATTGTAAAAAAATATCATCTTGATAGATTTAGAGCTGGAAATGTTATGGGTGGTATCTTTATAGCCTATCTTGAACATAATGATGAATTAGATGATGAAAAAGAGATGTTTCATTTAATTAATTCTACTATCCATGAAATAAAAAGTAACTCCGAGATATTTAATATTATAAAGAGAAAGGGTGACTTTAATAGAGGAATTGTTGATGAAAAACTTAATGTCATTATGGGAGTAGAGGGATTAAGAGCTATTGGAAGTAATTTAGATTGGCTTGATACTCTCTATGAATTAGGTTTTAGACATGCTTCTCTTACTTGGAATGAAGAGAATGATTTAGCTACTGGTGTAGCTGGAGATGAGAGTAGAGGACTCACTCCTCTCGGTATAGAAGTCATTAAAAAAATGGAAAAATTAGGAATGATTATAGATGTTTCCCATGCTAATGAGAAAAGTTTCTGGGATATCTATAACAATACTTCTAAACCTTTTATAGCTTCTCATTCTAATGCTAAGGCTCTTTGTAATCACAGGAGAAACCTTACTGATGAACAGATAAAAGCTATTGCTAGTAGAGATGGGGTAATTGGAGTCAATGCCTATAAACACTTTATTTCACTTGATTCTCATAATCAGACTTTAGAAAGATTTGTTGACCATATTGAGCATATTATATCACTAGTTGGAATAAGACATGTAGCTCTTGGATTTGATTTCTGTGAATATCTATATACTGATAAAAAAGAGGAAGATATTAACCCTAAAGGACTTGAAAACGTCTCTAAAGCTATGGGTATAATCAAAGAGTTAGCTAGAAGAGGATATGAAGAAAGTGATATCAGAAAGATAGCCTTTGAAAATTTTATGAGAATAGCTGAAACTGTACTAGAAGATTAAAGAGAGGATTGCTCCTCTCTTTGTTATTTTCTATAATCTTCCAATCTTTTATAGACCATAGTAGCTGCCGCCTCTAATAGTCTCTCTTTTATAACCTCATCACTTATACTCTCATAGTAGTTTGTAGCTATAAGAGTAGCAAATCCATGAGCATACATCCAACAATCTATATATAGATTTGTCTTGAATTCCTCATCAAGATTACTAAACCTTTCATCTTTTGACATCTCTATTCTAATCAAGTCTCTAAACTCTCTGATTACTTCATTTCTCTTTCCTAAACTCTCTTTTAAAAAGATAGCTTGGAAAAGCTCCTTCTCCTCTCTTGCAAATATACAAAGACCCATACCTATATTTAAAAATATAAACTCTGTTCTCTCTTTTTTTACATATTCAAGGAAAAGTTTTTTGGCATCATCTAGTAATTCATGTTTTAAATCATCTATTGAGCTATAGAAACTATAAATAGGTGCTGGAGACGCCCCTAATGATTTTGCAAGATTTCTAGCACTTATCCCCTCTATCCCCTCAGCTTTAAATACTTCAAAGGCTTTATTATAAACCTGCTCCTTTGTAAATATCGGTTTCTTTGGCATATGCTTTCCTCCTTAACAAAATCTATTAAAATCTCTTAGTATAAGATACTCCAAATGCTGTTATACTCTTATCATATGTTGGATTATTGATTCTCATATTAGCTGGCAATTTTTCATTTAGTTTAGCATATTTTTCAGTATAATGTCCTTCTTCAGAATCATAGAAGAAATGAGCTACTGTAAATACCCACTCAGTTGTCTCATCTGGATTATATTTTAA
>JAHLFN010000062.1 GCA_018883725.1 Candidatus Fusobacterium pullicola
TTCATAATGGTTCACCTCCTAATCAAAAAAGTACTTAAATAGTATATCATATTTTTGGCAACAAAAAAAGACCTTCTTCAAATTTTTTGAAGAAAGTCTTAGTTTTTTAATTATAGACCTGAGTAGTTACATCTATTTTTTACTGCTCTCATGAAATAATTCACTTAAAGTTATTACATTTTGTAACTCACTTGGAATAATTATCTTAGTTGCTTGTCCATCAGCTACCTTAGTAAAAGCTTCCATTCCCTTTAATGCAAGTACAGAACTATCTGCCCCAGCCTCTTTTAATAATCTGATTGCTTCAGCTTCAGCCTTTTGTATTTTAAGTATTGCTTCTGCCTTACCTTCTGCTTCTCTAATTTCAGCCTCTTTTTTAGCTTCAGCTCTTAATATAGCCGCCTCTTTTTCTCCTTCTGCCACTAAAATTGAAGATTTCTTTTGTCCTTCAGCTCTTAATATAGCTTCTCTTCTTTCTCTTTCAGCTTTCATCTGTTTTTCCATAGCATCCTGTATCTCTGCAGGTGGAATTATATTTTTTAACTCTACTCTATTTATCTTTATTCCCCATGGATCTGTTGCCTCATCTAATATAGCTCTCATCTTAGTATTAATAGTATCTCTAGAAGTCAAAGTATGATCTAATTCCATCTCCCCAATGATATTTCTTAAAGTAGTAGCTGTTAAATTCTCAATAGCACTTAAAGGATTTTCTACTCCATATGTGTATAATTTAGGATCTGTTATTTGAAAATATATTACAGAATCAATCTGCATAGTTACATTATCCTTTGTAATCACAGGTTGTGGTGGAAAATCTAAAACTTGCTCTTTTAAAGAGACTTTTTTTACTATTCTATCTATAAAAGGTATTAAAATATTAAGTCCTACATCCCAAGTTGTCAGATAACCTCCCAATCTCTCAATTACAAAAGCTTGTGACTGAGAAACTATTCTCACATGTGTTGCTAATAATATTATTACAATTAAAATTAGTAAAAATATAAAAAACATTGTCTACCTCCCTAAAACTTATTTTATTTTATTTAAAATTAACTTATTCCCTTTTATTTTTTCCACTTGAGCTATCTCTTCTAACTCTAGTCTTTCATCACAAATTGCTTCCCAAATTTTTCCATCAAGCTTAACTAAATATATAGTTACACTTCCTCTTTGCTCAATACTCTCTATTTTTACTCTAGAGTCTGTAACTCTGTCTAACTCTTTTCCCTTTCCCTTTAAATATATTAGAGCAAATCTTCTAATAAGTAAAAGAGAAATTCCAGAGGTCAATATAAAGATATATAGTTGGATATTTAAAGATAAATTTGTAAAAAACATTGTTACAAAAGCTCCAATAGCGAACCAAATAGATATTAATCCAAAGCTAATTCCTTCAATTATTACAAAAACTATTCCGATAAGAAACCATACCCACATATTCTCTCTCCTCTACAAAATTTAATCTTATTTTTTTAACTCTTCTTTAAAAATAGGATTCCTTATTATCATTATTATCAATGGAATAACCATTAATACCCAAACAATAGGTTCAGCTATTATTATTCCCATATAGTGTATTTTAGGAGCAAGGAAAAAAGCTATCATAACCTTTCCTACCAACTCTATTAAACTAGAGAAAATCGGTGTAATCAAGTCTCCTATTCCTTGCATAGCATTACGAAGTATAGCTATTACAGCTGGAACAAAATAAAACAGGGTATTTATTCTTAAATATTTTTCAGCTGTTTTTACTATCTCTTCAAATGATGTACCTGTTACCATATAAACTAATTTAGGTGCTACTGTATAGCTCAATATAATTATTAATACTGTCCATAACCAAGTTATATATATAGCTTGCCAAATCCCTATTTTAATTCTATCTGGACGTTTTGCTCCCTTATTTTGCCCACAGTAAGTTGCCATAGTTATACTCATTACTCCAAATGGTAGCATAAAAAACTCAGTTAATTTTCTTGCTGCTGTATGGGCAACTATTGTATTTGTTCCAAAAGTATTAATGGCTATCTGTAAAGCTAAAGTACCAAAATAAACAAAAGACATCATCATTCCCATTGATAATCCAGAGGCATACAATTTTTTTATTAATGAGAAATTTAATCTAAAATCCTCTAATTTCAAATGAAATATAGGATATCTCCACCACATATAAATCATACATAATAGAACTGAAAGTCCTTGAGATATTACCGTTGTCCAAGCTGCCCCAACAACTCCAGTTTTAAGCTCTAAAATAAAATATAAATTTAAAGCTATATTCACTCCACAAGCAATTATTAAAAATATTAAAGGAGCTACTGTATCTCCAATGGCTCTTAGAACACTTGCAAAAGCATTATAAAACATTGTAGCTACAACTCCTAATAAAATTGCTCTAATATACCCATAAGATTGCTCGAATAATTCCTCTGAAACATTCAAGATTTTTAAAATTGGAGTTAGAAATGTTACACTGATAAAACTTATTAAAATAGCTGTACCCAATCCTAATAGAAGAGTTCCAGCTACTGTTTTT
>JAHLFN010000063.1 GCA_018883725.1 Candidatus Fusobacterium pullicola
ATTCCATTGTTTTTACTCCTTTTTTTTATATATCTACTGATTGTATTATATCACTTTGTCTTCTAAAAAACAATAGGGCAATTCATCGCACCACCTATAGAGGTGGGCGACTTCTTGCCCGTTAGGTTAAATTTTATTACAATGTTATGAAATATGGAAAAAATAAAGGTCAAACTAATACCTTTATCTCCTCTTATGAAACTCTTGATTTAACTTTTCCAAAAGAAATTTTAACTAATCTTTATTCAAAAGGTGAAATAGAGTTATGTTCCTTGGAGGGAAAAAATGGTGATGTATTTAAGATAACTTTTTCTCTCTATCCTAATTTTGAAAAAGAGGGGGAGTTTACTTTGATATGCTATAACTCTGAAAATAAAACTCTTGCCAAACTTACCTTTGCTTTTTTAGAAAAAAATATCATTATAGGTGGACTGCAAGGGCTTGAAAAAGGAGAAGATAAGGAGTTAATAAAAAATGCTACAAAAGAGTTATTTGGAATTTTTCCTAAGAAACTTTTACTCGAAACACTCTATATACTGTTTCCAAATTACTCTAAAATTGGAGTAGGAAAAAATAAACATATCTATTTTTCACCTCGTTATATAAAAAGAAAGCAAGAAAAAGTCCATGCTAACTATGATGAATTTTGGAAAAGTATTGGTGGAATAGAAAAAGATAATCTTTGGTCCTTGCCTAAAAAATTAGAAAGAAAGTCTATAGAAGATATTCCTGCTAAAAAAAGAGCTCAATATATTAAAAAGTTTAATCTCTTAGATACTTTATTTGAAAAGATTATACTTTTATATAATATATAAAAGGGAGATAATTATTATATCTCCCTAATTCTTATCCTATAATGTCATTCCACCAGTTACTTCTAATACTTGTCCAGTGATGTAAGATGATTCATCACTTGCTAAGAATAGTGCTGCATTTGCTATATCATCTACAGTTCCTAATCTTCCTAATGGAGTTCTTTCTAACATTTTTCCTATTACTTCTTCAGATAAAACATCTGTCATTGCACTTGATATAAATCCTGGTGCTATACAGTTAGCTCTTACTTGAGCTCCTTTTCTAGTTAATTCTCTTGCCCAAGTTTTGCTCATAGAGATTACTCCACCTTTTGTAGCTGCATAGTTTGTTTGGCAAGCATTTCCATATACTCCAACCACTGATGAAAGAGTAATTATTGATCCAGCTTTATTTTTTGTCATTATTGGAGCTACTGCTTGAGTCATATTAAATACTCCTTTTAAGTTAACATCAATAACAGCATCCCATTGCTCTTCTGACATTCTTACTAGGAAGTTATCCTTTGTAATTCCTGCGTTATTAACAAGGATATCTATTTTTCCAAACTCTTCTACTATTTTCTTTACTAATACTTTTATAGCTTCTCTATCTGTAACATTTAAAATTTCATGTCTTACATTTTTTTGAGAAAATTCAGCTGGTCCCATATCACAAGATATTACCATAGCTGCTCCCTCTCCAGCAAATTTTTCAACTATTGCTCTTCCTATTCCTCTAGCACTTCCTGTAACTAGTGCTACTTTTCCTTTTAATCTATCCACTGTAATTCCTCCTCAAAGTTTCAATTCAACTTATCTTACATATGTAATATTATAATTATATTTTCCATTATATCATATTTGAGCAACTTTTGGCAAATTTTTTATTTTTTTTTAACCATTTTCTCTTTTTAATACATTTTCTAATTAAATAAGTTGAAGATAGTATAGTTTTAGTGTAAAATATATTAAAAAGTGTGGAGGATAAAATGAAAACTTTAATTTTACTAATTTCTTTTCTTATAATTGGATGTAGTAACATTGTATCAAGGGGAGCTCAAGAAAAAGAAAAAATTTATTATTCTAATGGAAATTTAAAAAGTGAAATATCTTTTATAAATAATATAAAAAATGGTCCTATTTTTAACTATTTTGAAGATGGAAGAATTGCCGTAAAGGGATATTTTAAAAATGATCAAAGAGAGAAAAAGTGGTATTTTTATGATGAAAATACTGGAAAGCTTATAGCTATTGAAAATTATAAAAATGGACTTTTAGAAGGAGAACAGATTTATTACTATCCTGATGGTAACTTAAAAGTAAAAGGGAACTATAAAGATAATTATAGAGTTGGATTTTGGCAAATGTATGATGAAAATGGAAAACTAAGTGTCCAAAATATATTTTTAGATGGAGAAGATGTGGTAAGTGTAGCTCTCTTTCAAGAGAATGGTAATATTTTTTGTTCTGGTTTAACTAAAAATGGACTTCGTGATGGTATTTGGCAATATTATGATACTGAAGGAAAATTACTATATGATGTTGAATATCTAAACGGTATACGTGACGGAGAGTGGAAAGCTTATGATAAAGATGGAAATATTATTGCTACTGGATACTATAATCATGGAAAAATATTAGGTTTGGAGTAACTGCTAAACCTTTTTTTAATTATAAATAAAATTTTGTTGACAAGTACTACTTTTACTGGTATTATCTCTCTTATATGTAATATCGTATTTTTATTTTTAGGAGGATTTTTATAATGAAAAAATTTATTATTCTTTCATTTTTAGTAGCTTCTTTTGCTGCTTGTAGCAACTCATCAAGCACTACTAAACCAACTGTTTCAACAACTACTGTAGTGAATACTTTAAACTCTACAACAAATATTTTACAAGGAATAGCTGCTTATAAAAATGGAGATATGACTGGAGCTTATAATGCACTAAAAAATCTATCACCAGCTTCTACTAACTTAGAAACTTATTCAACATATTTAAATGTTCCTCAAAACTTAAATAAAAATCAAGAGCTATTAACAGCTTTAAAATCAGGAAATGAGTATTTTGGTAACTCTAAAGAGTATGCTTTAAATTATGCAAATATCCTTGCTTCAAAGTTTAATGATAAAACTGCTGCTATCAATATTTTAGAAAACTATATGAAAACAAACGGAAACAATAGTGAAGTTGTAAAATCTTTAGCTGACCTTTATACAAGTGCTGGAAATGTAACTAAAGCTGCTTCTTTATTAAAATCATCAAACTAATTGATAAAAGAGGAACTCCTTATATTGTAAGGTTTTCCTCTTTTTTACTAATTTCTATAAACTTTCACAAGGAAATTTCATTCCCCATTGTCTACGGATACTATCCATTATATTCATTACTTTTAAAGTTATCTCATGTGGCATCTCTTTACACTCTAATTTTCCATTTTTTATAGCTTCATAAGCCGAAATTACCTCATACTCATAACCTGTTACTTGCTTAGGTATATCATAAGCTTTTACTAATTTATGCTCCTTATCAAATTGCTCTATTTTTTCTGGATTATTGATGTTTGTAATAGCTAAATATCCCTCTTCTCCATATATATATCCCATTCTATCTGTTGCTGTAAGCATAGTAGCATGAAGAGTTGCCATCTTTCCACCCTTCCAAAAAAGAGTAATACTATCAGTGTAATCTATCCCCTCTGGAGAAAAAGTTGCATGAGCTTGAATGTTCTCTACCTCATCTCCAAACACCATCATTGAGAAATTTATTGGATAAACTCCTAAATCTAAAAGGGCTCCTCCAGCTAATTCTGGTTTTCTCATACGTTCAACATTTTTTATTGGATAACCTAAATTAGCTTGAATAGTATGTACCTCTCCTAGTTCCCCAGATCTTATAATCTCATTTATTATTTCTCTAGATGGCATATATCTTGTCCAAATTGCTTCTGTTATAAATATGTTCTTTTCTTTAGCTAATCTAAACAATTCTCTTGCTTGCTCTTCATTCACTGTAAAAGCTTTTTCACAAAGTATATTTCTTCCATTCTCTATACATAATTTTGCATGTTGATAGTGATGTGAGTGTGGAGTTGCTATATAAATTAAATCTATATTTTCATCTTTTACTAACTCCTCATAACTACCATATGATTTTTCTATCCCATATTTTTGTGCAAACTCTTCAGCTCTCTTTTTCTCCCTTGCTCCAACTGCATATAATTCTATATCCTTATGCTCCATTCCTCTTATTGTTTCTGCCATGATACCACCTATATATCCAGCTCCTAATATCGCTACTTTCA
>JAHLFN010000064.1 GCA_018883725.1 Candidatus Fusobacterium pullicola
TTTCATAATGGTTCACCTCCTAATCAAAAAAGTACTTAAATAGTATATCATATTTTTGGCAACAAAAAAAGACCTTCTTCAAATTTTTTGAAGAAAGTCTTAGTTTTTTAATTATAGACCTGAGTAGTTACTTTTTATTTTGAAAGAAAACTAAGAATTGTTCCATATTTCAAGAAGTTGATTAACTAAAGCTTATTGGACTAAAAACACAAAACTCACTTCGTTCAAACAGTTGTGTTTTTCAGCGTCCAACTTCGCTAAGTTAATCTAACTTCTTTCCATAAATTACACAATTCTTAAAGTTTCCTTTAATTAAATTAACAACTAAAAGGAGTAACTATTAATATTTAATCTTATAGTAGATATTACCTATACTTTCCCAAATCCAAAGTTGGAACTTCATAAAGTTATAGTATTTAGGTATATAGTAAAAAAAGTTCTCTTTTTCTTGAGAGGCTAAATAGTTACAAGGTGCAGGAATGATTTCAAATTCCTGCATATTTTTTTGAAATATTGCAACGCTTCTCTTCATATGAAAAGCAGAAGTTATCAAGATAATATTTTTATTTTCAACCGAATTTAACTTTTCCTTTATAAATAGAGCGTTTTCATTCGTATTTTTACTATTATCCTCAATAATTATATCATTGGGATTTACTCCAAGAGAGATTAACTCCCTAGCATAGACAGAACTTTCACTCTCTTGATTTTGTAGTGGACTTCCACCAGAAATATATATTTTTTTAGGATATTTTTTATAGTACTCAGCAGTTTTTAATATTCTCACAGAGGGCATTATTCCAGGGATATTTCCTTCAACAGTTGTAGTGATTATTCCACCACCTAATAGGACATATACCTCACCTCTTTTTAAGTTATCTTCAGTAATAGGCGAGTATACAGCTTCTAAATTGTATAATTTTTTGTCTATAAAGGCATCTGTAGAAGCCCAATACATAAATATAGAGATAACTATTAAAAGTAGCCCAGATTTCTTTCTTCTGTTGAAAAGATTTCCTACACCTATAAGGAATAGAATAATAATTATAGGTAGAGGAGACAACAAAGTAAGAGATATAATTTTTTCTAGTAAAAACATAAAATCACCCAATTATTTTTATTATTTAGAAAAAAAGCTACCTTTTACGGTAGCTCTTAAATTTTATGATTTTAATTATATATGAAAACTCTTAAAAAGTCAAGCAGGGTTAAAACTCGTCCCAACCTTCAATAGAGGAACTCATATTGTAGCTAGTAACTGTACCTTCAAAGAAGTTAGCTTTAACATTTCCCTCTCCTTCAGTATCAGCAAATCTTTCTAAGTGTTTGTAAGGGTTCTTATCAAAACCTTGGTAAAGAGGTTTTAATCCTATTCCCTTTAATCTCTCGTTTGCTAACCACTTAGTATAAGCCTCTGTAGTTTTTTCAGTAATACCAAGTACATTTCCACCTATGATGTGGTTTGTCCAAGTTATCTCTTGCTCTACAGCTTTTTCGAACATCTCATAGATAGTTTTCTCATCAAAGAAATTACCATTTTCATTCTTAATCTCTTTAATCATCTGTTGGAATATTACAACGTGAGAAAGTTCATCTCTATTGATAAGTCTTATTATATCAGAAGTTCCCATCATTCTATTTCTACTAGCTAATAGGTAGAAGAAATTAAATCCATTGTAGAAGTAGATTGATTCAAGAAGATAGTCAGCTATTATAACCTTAGCAAAGTTCTTATCCTCTGGATTATCTAGAAAATCTTGATATATTTCAGCTATATACTTATTTCTTTCAAAAAGGATTTTATCCTCTCTCCACTTGTCGTAGATATAGTTTCTAGTCTCCTTAGGAAGAATAGATTCTATTATATATTGATAAGATTGTGAGTGTATAGCCTCTTGGAATGTTTGTATAGATAGTATTAGGTTTATCTCTGGAGCAGTTATATAGTCAGAGATATTTGGAATGTTATTTGTTTGAATACTATCTAAGAATATTAAGAAAGATAGAATACCATCATATGCTTCTTTCTCATAAGAGGTAAGATTGTTATAATCAACTCTATCTTGAGTTAGATCTATCTTTTCTGGTATCCAGAAATTTCCCATCATAGTTCTATAAAGGTGGTTAGCCCAACCATACTTAACGTTATTAAGATTGAATATGTTTGTACTGTTTCCCTTTATAATTTTTCTCTCATTAAGTGAGTCAATACCAGATGGATTAAAAAGTTTTTTTCTATCCACTGCAACTTTCACACTCCTCTTTATCCTTTGTTATATTAGTATTTTTCTGAATAGTTCTGATATAGTAAACAGACTTACACCCTTCTTTCCAAGCTGTTAGGAAAGTTTCAAAGATATCCTTGGCTTTGATATTTTTATTTAGGTCAAATAGAAGCTCCATAGATACCCCTTGAGTAGTCCATTTTCCTATTCTACTCATCATCTTTACATAGACTTTAGAATCTACATTTTTAAACTCTGGATAGAACCAAGCTCTGTCCTTTAAATATTTTACAACTCTAGGTACAGCTCCCTTTTGGTTTTTCTCTATAAAAAATCTAGAGAAAGTGGGGTTTACAGAGGCAGTAGCTCCCATAAGTAGAGATGTAGAAGTATTAGGTGCCACAGCAGAAAGCTCACCATTACGTAATCCATACTGAGCAACTAAATCAAATACCTCACTCCATTTTTCAGCAAAATCAGAGTTTTGTTCATACCAAGCTCTATCTTTTTGGAAGAATATACCTTTATCCCACATAGAGTCTTTAAAGTATGAGTAAGCTCCCCTATCCTTTGCTAAAAGAGCAGAAGCCTTAAGTGTATAAAGAGCTATCTCCTCATAAAGCTTATCTATCTCATCTAAAGAGTCTTCATATATCATAAACTCTCTAGCCATATAGTCAGCAAGTCCCATTGTACCTACTCCTATTGTTCTATATAAAGAGTTGTGTCTATCAGATTCAAGTATAGGTGTTTGAGTTAAGTCGATTGTATTATCTAATATTCTTACAGCTATACTAGTAATCTCTTCAAGCTCCTCTCTTGATACTTCAGCTAAGTTCATAGATACTAAGTTACAAGTGTGTACTATACCTAAATCTACCTTTCTAATACCAGTTTCATCAATAGCTTCCTCTTTATAGTTTTTACTAGGAGAGAAGTTAGAGAAACTTTCCATACAAAGATTTCCATTACCTATCATTCCCATGTGTTGGTTATGATTCATTCTATTAGCACTATCTTTAAAGAAGATATATGGCATACCAGTTTCAATTTGAACCTTCATAATCTCTTTAAATAGCTCTCTTGCTCTAATTACCTTCTTTAAAGTAAGATTTTCATCATCTTCAAGCTTGAAATACATCTTTTCAAACTCTACTCCATATAGCTCACAAAGTTCAACTCCATACTTCATTCTCACTTCATATGGGTCAACTAAAGTCCAAAGCTCATCATTTTCAACCTTTCTCATAAATAGGTCAGATACAACTACCTGTGGATAGATATCGTAAGCTTTTGTTCTTTGGTCTCCATTTTCTGTTTGAAGCTCTAGGAACTTTTCTATATCTAAATGCCAAGTATCTAAAGCTATTGTTACAGCACCAGCACGTCTTCCCTGTTGGTTAACAGCAACAGCTGTATCATTTATTATTCTAACCCAAGGAACAACTCCTCCACTTGCGTTATAATATCCATTTACCATAGAGTTTTTAGCTCTGATACGAGAGATATTTACTCCTACTCCTCCACCATTTTTACTTATCTTAGCTATTGTATCAATGTTATAGAAGATAGATTCTATATTATCATCAACAGCAGTGATAAAGCAAGATGACAGATTCCCTCTAGGTATTCTTAGGTTTGCAAGTATTGGTGTAGCTAATGATACCTTTTTAAGAGATAGTGCATCATAAAATCTTTTAGCTATACTTACTCTATCTTTTTCATTGCTAGCCAGTAACATAGCTATACACATAAATACCTCTTGAGGTAACTCATAGGTATTACCTAGATATTTTATAAGATATCTATTAACTAACATATTAGCTCCAGCATAATCATACAACATATCCCTTTCAGGGGAGATATATCTTCCTAGTTCATCTATCTCTTCATCAGAGTATTCTCCAAGTCTTTTATCATATATATTCTTTTCAACTAGCTCTCTTACAGTTTTTAAAAAATTTCCGTAAGAGAACCCTCTTTTATGGAAAACCTCTCTCTCAGTTTCCATCATAAGAAGTCTACCAGCAACATATGTCCAGTCTGACTCTTCAAAACTAGTCATACTAACAGCCTGTGTTATAAGGGCTTCTTGAATCTTTTTTGTTGTGATTCCTTCTTGATAGATAGCATCTATATGGCTCTCTAATTCCACCATATTTACTTCTAAATTTTCACAGGCTTTAATCAGTTTTTCTCTTATTTTTTTTATATCTAACTCTTCTCTTATACCAGCTCTATTTATTACAAATTTCATTATAGAACCTCTAAGAATTGTTCCATAGTGTAAATAACCTCATCCTTTTCTACAATTGGTGCTGACATTATTCTAGCTTTGCTAGCTACCATCATAAGAGTTTTTAAATCTTCAATATATTCATAATTTACTTTTTTCTCATCCAAAATATTTTTTAATGTTTGGCACTTACTACAATTAGCCTTACCATAAACTTTTATCATAATATCCTCCTAATACTACATATATTGTAGTTGTTTTAATTTTAATACTACATCTAGTATTATTGCATAAAAGATAGAAATTTTCAAGTATTTTTATTAAAAAACTCCAGTATAACATTTAGACAATTGTTGTACAATTTTTTCTAATTTAGAAACTATTTAGTTTTCATTTATGTATCTATCTAGAACTTTTTCCCACATTCCATTCTCTTTCATAATTTTTTCAAAAATATCTCTTACAGCTCCTCTACCACCATTTTTGTTAGAGATATAATCTACTCTTTCTAGAACCTCAGGAACGGCATCTTTAGGACAAGCAGAAAAACCAACTAACCTCATAACTCCTAAATCATTTATATCATCACCAATATAGGCTACCTCATCTAAAGATAGAGAGTATTTTTTAAGAAGTTTGTTTAGCTCAACCACTTTGTTACTCACCCCTTGAGCCAACTCCTGTATACCTAACTCCTCTTTTCTCCTTCTAACAATTTCAGAAGACTTTCCAGTGATAATAGCTACAATTCCTCCTAACTTAATCCATTGAACGATAGTAAAACCATCTTTTACATCGAAAGCTTTTAAACAGTTATCCTTATCATCCATATATAATCTTCCATCTGTCAAAGTACCATCAACATCAAGTACTATTAATTTTATCATAATTCTCCTCCTAAGAAATTTTTTACAAGAAAAAAGGGTATCCCACTGGATACCCTTGAAGTACAAATTAAAGTGCGTTTACTTTAGCTGCTAATCTAGCTTTCTTTCTAGATGCTGTGTTTTTCTTGATTATTCCTTTAGTAACTGCTTTGTCTAACTCTTTGTAAGCTACTGATAGAGCTGCGTTAGCTGCCTCTACTTCTTTAACCTCTACAGCTGCTAAAACTTTTTTAACCATAGTTTTAACTCTAGATTTTACTGCTTGATTTCTCTCTCTGTTTCTTTCTGCTATTAATACTCTCTTTTTAGCTGATCTTGAATGTGCCAAATTAAAAACCTCCTAAGTTTTAAAAAACAATTTTTTATTTTTTCCATAAGATGATAACATAATTTAAACAAAATGTCAATTACAAATTGACAGAGTTTTTTTTAATTTGTTTAAGTTAAGCTACAAAAGAGACACCTTTTCTTGTACAATGGACCAGATTTATTCTAACATATTTTCAAAAAAAAATCAAAGTCTTTTTTGAAACAGAAAAATAAAAAGCTGATAATTGTATAAGTTATAGAGAGAAAAATGATAAAGAAATTACCTACTTCTAACTTGCTATTTTAAAAAAAAAGATGTATTATATAATATCGAAAACTATAATTTTTAAGAAAGGGTAATTATGGATGTAAAGGAAAAAATCTCTTTAGAAGCTAGAGAAATTATGTGTGAAGAGATAAAAAAAGCTCATGGGAATGAAGTTTTTTTTAGAGGGATTCCAGATGAGAATGGAGTTGTAACACAGGTTCAAGTTTTAGCTAGGGGAAATGAGTATTCAGTTCCTGCTATTCTAAAGGCAATGAGAAAGGGAGAGGTAATTATACACAATCATCCCTCAGGTTTTTTATACCCATCAGATGCAGATGTGGAGGTAGCTTCTATTTATTCAAATAGAATGGATGGAGCTTCATATATAGTAAATAATGATGTAAGTGATATATATATAATAGTAGAACTTTTTAAAGATGAGAATGTAAAGATAGATATAGCACCATATTTTGAAAAAACTGGGTTACTTTCACAAGCTTTTAAAGGGTTTGAATATAGAGATGAGCAGTTACATATGGCAACACATATAGAGAAGGGATTGAATAGTGAAACTCCTGTAATAGTAGAGGCAGGAACAGGAACAGGAAAAACACTGGCTTATTTGATTCCAAGTATAGAGTGGGCAATAAAGAATAAAAAGAGAGTGGTAATTTCGACTAACACTATAAATCTTCAGGAACAGCTGTTGAATAAAGATATTCCAATAGCTAAAAGAGTTATACAGGGAGATTTCAAGTATATTTTAGTAAAGGGGAGAGGAAACTATCTTTGTAATAGAAAATATCATAACTTAGCACTTGGAGATAGCTCTATATTAGAGGATTTCTCAACCACTCAAAAAAATCAATTTGCTGAGATTATAAAATGGGGAAATCATACAGAGACTGGGGATAAGGCTGAGCTTTCCTTTGAAGCAGATAACAGTATCTGGGAGCTTTTTCAGAGTGAAACGGATATGTGCTCTGGAAATAAGTGTCCATACAAGAATGAGTGCTTTTTTCTAAAATCGAGAGAAGAAAAGAAAAAAGCGGATATTTTAATTACTAACCATCATATGTATTTTTCTGATTTAGCAATCAGAAAGGAGATTGGTTTTAATACCGAGTATTCAATTTTGCCAGAGTATGGGTTGGTTGTGTTTGATGAGGCTCACAATATAGAGAAAGTGGCTAGAGATTACTTCTCATATGAGGCTTCAAAATATAGTTTTACTAAGACTATGAACCAAATCTTTGTAACAGAGGGAAAGAAGAAAAATACTGGAGCTTTAGATGCTGTATTGAAGCATATAAAGAGTGAAGAGATAGATAGTAGAGGAATACTTGAGCGTGAGATAGAGGAAATAAAGTTAAAACATAAGTCTCTTTATATAGCTGGAAGAGAGTATTTTAACCATATTATAGAGGTATTCTCACGAGGAGAGATGGGAACTTTTACCTTTAGAGCTAAAAAAGAGGAGATGGAAAACTCTCCATTTTTAAATAGTTTAAATGAGTTTAGAGATAGATTTTTAAGTGAATATAACTCATACAGCAGAAAGGTAAGAGAGTTAATAAAGGACCTAAAGGATGAAGAGGATAGAGCTGGACATATAAATGATTTTTCAAGATATATTGATAGATTAGATGGCTTTATCAACAACTTTAGATTTATAAATGATTTTGAAGATGAGGAGTTTATCTACTGGATAGAGGTAAATAGTAGAAAGGGAAACTCTAAACTTGTAGCTACACCGTTAAAAATAGATGGGGAGTTACAAAAAAATCTCTATTTAAACTTAAAGCAGATAATATTTACCTCAGCTACAATAGCTATAGGAAATGATTTTTCATATTTTAAAGAGTCGATTGGATTGGATAAAAATACCTTAGATAAGGTTATTCACTCTCCATTTAATTATGATAAGCAGATGAAGGTATATCTTCCAAATGATATTCCTAATCCATCAGATAAAAACTTTATAGATGAGATATCTGAATACCTAAAGACTCAACTTATAGTATCTAAGGGAAAAACCTTTGTACTTTTTACTTCATATCAGACTTTAAACTATGTTTACTATATGATAAAGGATGATTTAGAGGCTAATGGGATAGAGTTATTTATTCATGGAATGGCTCCACGTAGTCAGTTAGTAAATTTGTATATCAATGGAAAAAATCCCGTTTTATTTGGAACGGATTCTTTCTGGGAAGGTGTAGATATAAAGGGGCATCAACTTAGTAATGTAATTTTGATAAAGCTACCTTTTAAAGTACCTAGTGACCCTGTAACAGAGGCAATAATAGAGCATATAACTGCTCAGGGAAAAAATTCATTTACCGAGTATCAGATACCAGAGGCAGTTATAAAGTTTAAGCAAGGGATAGGACGTCTTATCAGAAGTAAAAGTGATTCTGGGACAATAACAATTTTAGACAATAGGGTAATCACTAAAAAATATGGAAGGTATTTTTTAGACTCAATACCTACAAAAAATATAAATATATTAAGTAGAAGTGAGATATTAAAAGATATCTCTAAAAATTCTAGAGGAGGAAATTAAGAAATGAAGACTATAAATCTCTTTGGATTAAAACTTCAGTTTGAGATAAAGAGAAATAAATATAGTGATGAAAATATTTATTCAAAGGATTACTCTTTGAGAGAGAAACTAATCTATATAATCTTAATTCTAAGTATAATAGCTTTCTCATCAAAGATATCTCTTATATCCAATCAGTATAACTACAAGGTAGGGGATATTGTAAGGGCTGATATATATGCTCCAAATACTATCATCTTTAAAGACCAAAGTGCAAAAGAGAAGATAATAGAGGATATGATAAGGGAGTCTGGTAAGGAGTATATCTATTCGGCAGATGCTGAGAAAGTTTATTTGGAGTATTTTAAAGACTTTTTTTCAAATATCTATACTAGTAAAAATAATAAGCTAACTACTGTAGAGGATAACTCAATTGAAAGAAATACTAATAAAAGAATTCCTAATTCACTAATACATGAGCTTCTTAGTTTAAAAATAGAAGAGATAAAGAAAGTGGAAAATAAGGTTGAACACTTTTTAGAATATGCTTATAAAGAGGGAATTGTACAGGAAAAAAATATAATATTTTATAGAGGAGATACAAAGGCAAAATATGATAAGCTCTCAAATTTAGAGAAAGCTATTGCTGATATATTTACCTCTCCAAACTATGTTTATGACGAAGTAAAGACAAAGAAGAATATTCAGGAAAAAGTTTCTCAAATTAAAGATCAGTATGTAGAGATAAAAGCTGGAACATTAATAGCTAAAACAGGAGAAATTTTGAATGAGAGAAGAATTAAGATATTAGAGGCTTGTGGGGTATATTCATACAAAACAAGTTTCGCCCTAATATTTGCAAATATAATATATTTAGGAATAATATCTTCACTTTTTTATATATTATTTTTTAATAATCATAAGAAAGAGATTCTTAATAAAAACTATTATAGGTCATCACTTCTAATAGTGGCAGGAACACTTCTTGCCTTTAGGGTATTCAATAATGATTTGATGTATCTGATACCAGCGGATACAGCTTTTTTCCTATTGATACTATTGGTAGGAAAAAATTATGCTATACCATTATTTTCATTTGTTTTATTTTATTTGATGCCTATATTGAACTATGATTTGAAATTTTTTACAATGTACTTTATAGCTATGGCTTTTGCTGCCCATATAGTTTCTAAGATAACAACAAGATCTGGAATAATAGCAGCAGGAATACAGCTATCAGTACTAAAGGTAGTAACATATCTACTATTCTCTTATTTCTCAGAGATAGGAAGTTTTACTACAGCAATTACTTCAAGTTATATATTGATATCAGGTCTTATATCTGGAATGTTAACTATAGCTTTTCTGCCTTATTTTGAAAAGACATTTAATATATTAACAATATTTAGATTATTAGAGTTAGGGGACTTATCACACCCACTTCTAAAGAAAATTTCTGTAGAGGCACCAGGAACTTTCCAACACTCTGTGATGGTGGCAACTCTTTCAGAAAATGCGGCTACAGCTATAGGGGCTAACGCAGTATTTTGTAGAGTAGCTTCATATTACCATGATTTAGGAAAGACAAAACGTCCAAAATTCTATGTAGAAAATCAGCAAAATGGAGAGAACCCACATAATAAGATATCTCCATTTATGAGTACGTTAATTATTACAGCACATACAAAAGATGGAGCTGAATTAGCAAAAGAGTATCAGATACCAAAAGAGATAAGAGATATAATGTATGAACATCAGGGAACGACATTCCTAGCATATTTCTATAATGCTGCTAAAAAATTAGATCCAACAGTTGAGAAAGAGGATTTTAGATACAGCGGCCCTAAACCAAAGACAAAGGAATCAGCTATTATAATGTTAGCTGACTCTATAGAGGCGGCTATCAGATCTTTAGATGAGAAATCACCTGTGGCTATGGAGGGAATGATAAGAAAAATTATCAGTGGTAAGATAGAGGATAACCAACTTTCAGAGGCAAATTTAACATTTAAAGAGATAGAGATAATAATAAAAACATTTGTAAAAACACTTGTTAGTATTCACCATGTGAGAATAAAATATCCAGGACAAAAATAAGATAAATAAGGAGAGATAAAGAGTATGGATTTAGTATTAGATATGTCTTTAGAGATAGAAGGATTTGACGATTTAGTAAATGAAGAGGAGATAAGAGGGTATGTAGAGAAGGTACTTGAAAAGGAGTATGATAGCAAAGCTCCAGTGTATGTATCACTACTTTTTACAGGAAATGATGAGATACAAGTGATAAATAGGGAGTATAGAGATAAGGATCAACCAACAGATGTAATATCATTTGCTTATCATGAAACAGAGGATTTTGACATAGGACCGTATGATACTTTAGGAGATATAGTTATCTCATTAGAAAGAGTAGTAGAGCAAGCAAAAGAGTATAATCATTCACCAAAAAGAGAGCTTTTCTATGTTCTAACTCATGGAGTTTTACATCTATTAGGATATGACCACATAGAGGAAGAGGAAAGAAAAGAGATGAGAGCAAAAGAGGAAGAGATATTAGGTAGCTTTGGTTATACAAGAGAGATGTGATATTTTATGGAAGAGAGAAATAAATGGAAAAATACTGGAATTACTGAAAAATTTAATGTAGCTTTTGAAGGGATATTTGAAACTATTCGTACAGAGAAACATATGAAGTTTCATTGTTTCTGTACTATTGTAATCTTTATTTTTTCACTATTTTTAGATATTGGAAAGTATGAAACTTTGGCAATATTTATAAGTGTATCTCTCATATGGATAGCTGAACTTATTAATACAGCTATAGAGAGCTGTGTTGATATGGTTACAGATAAGTATCATCCCTTGGCAAAAAGAGCAAAGGATATAGCGGCAGGAGCAGTATTAATAGCTGCTCTAAATGCTTTGTTTGTTGGATATATAGTTTTCGAGAAGAAGATAGTTTTTAATTTAAGAGGAGTATTTTTTATTTTGAAAAATTCATATCAACACACTGTCCTTTCTATTTTTGTTTTAATTGTAATAATTGTTATCTGTATAAAAGCTATAACAGGGAAAGGAACAGCTTTAAGGGGAGGATTTCCGAGTGGACATAGTGCATTAGCCACATCTATATTAACCTTGATTACCTCTCTTACAAACAATCCGAAGGTATTTTTTCTTGCTTTAATTCTTACAATTTTAGTTATTCATTCAAGAATAGAGGGAAAAATACATACTTTTTTTGAAACTATAATAGGGGCTTTTTTAGGTTGGGCAGTAACTTACCTAATTTTAGTTCTAGTTGCACTATAAGGGAGGGACAAGATGATTACAGTTAGAGAGTATATACTTTTAAGTGTTTTATCCTATTGCAATTTTAGAGAGAATGAGTATAATAAAAATTTAAAGGAAATATTTAAAAATCCTAAAAATAGCACTCTTATTACAGCTAATTTTGATATTCTGTTTCCAGAAAATAGAGATATATTTTGGGGATATTATGGGGATATTTTAGAAAATTGGAAAATCTATTATGTGGATAATAGAACAGCACATATTTCAGGAAAAGAGGGTTCTGGATTTTACTCTATTGTTTTTAAAAAAGGAGATGAATATGTAATAGCCTATAGGGGAAGTGAAAAATTTCCTATAGAGGATGCTTATAAGGATTTTATAGAGACAGATTTAGCTATTGGACTAGGAAAGATACCACTTCAATTTTATGAAGGGGTAGAGGTATATTATGAACTTGTAAATAATCATAAGATACCACATAAGAATATAACTTTGACTGGGCACTCTTTAGGAGGAGGAATAGCTCAGTATGTGGCACTCTCTGTGGATAAAAATTTAAATATTATCCCATATACCTATACTTGGAATGCTGTTGGAATAAATAGAGATGGAATAGTTTCAATCTTAGACTATATAAATCTTGATAAAATTCTTAAAGAGCAAACTGATCTAACTGATAGGGAAAGGGAGATATTTACCCCTTTTCAACAGCCGTATTTAGAGTTTTTATCAAGGGAGTTAAAGAAGATAAAGGCTATTAAAGATACAAGGACAACAGCAGTAGGAAAGGGAGATATAGTTTTCTTTGACATTGATGAAAATTTTATGAAACAACTTCTAAAGACAACAAATTTAGAAAAATGTATAATGAAACTTCCACTTCCAAGAAGAAAGAGCCTGATTTTAGAGCAAAACTTTTTTGATAAGATATTCCAATTGAAAAATATGGGTGAGCTATTAGAGAAGGCTCAAAAATTTATAAATAAGGTAAAAGATAATAAGGTATATGAGGAGTATATCTTTAATTTTGGACACTCTCAAGATTTAACTTTTTCTTTATTTAAGCATTTGGGAGCTTCCTACTGTGTAGATGAGAATTTTAAAAAAGGGAATGGAGTAAAAAGCTCATTCTTCAATAACTTTAAAATTTTTACTAAATCTATTCAGGACCATCATTTTGAAGATGTATTTCTACCTTTTATAATAAATTCAGGAGAGGATAGAGGTAACTTTTCATTACGTTTAAATGATGATTTTATGGCTAGTTCAATAAGAAAACTTTTCACGATGGAGTATTGTTTGGAGAGAGGATTACTGGCAAATTACTACTCATTAGTAGAGATTGATGATAAAAATTTTGAAGAGATAAAAAGGGATATTTTAAGTGGTTTAAATAGCAGTGGAGTAAACATTCTATATAAACCACAATTAATTAAACAGATAAAATCAATGGACAGAAGTAGATTTCAAATTTTATGGGAAAAGATAAAGAAAAAACTTCCAAGTCCATACAAAAATTTGGATATTTTTGATATATTTATATTTTTAGAATAGGAGAGAGCAAAGAAAGAAGATGAGATATTTATTTGGAATAATTTTATTAATTCTTACAGCTTGTGGACAGAAAGAGGAAGTAGTTAAACCTAAAGAGGTTTTAAAAGTTGCATTGGCAAATAAACCCCGTTCCTTTGACCCACAGAGAAATACAGATAGTTCAACTTTAGCAGTTACCAAACAGATATATAATAACCTTTTTTCACTGGATGAAAATGGGGATGTTGCATCGGAGTTAGTTGAAAAATATAGTATAGGAGAGGATAAGTCCATCACTCTTCAATTAAAAAAGGGTATCTTATTCCATGATGGTAGCGAGATGAAGGCTTTAGATGTAAAAAAGAGTTTAGAGAGAAACTTAAGAATACCAGTTTCAAAGGTATTAGTTGAATCTATTGAAAGAATAGATATTTTAGATGATTATAGCTTAAAGATTATACAAAAAAATTCACCATTCATACTATTACATAATCTTGCTCATTCCTCTACTGGAGTGGTTAAGGAGATAGAGGAAAATGAGAGTGGTATAAATTTAGTTGGGACTGGAGCTTATAAGATAAAGGATTGGAAAATAGCAGAGAAAATTACCTTAGAGAGATTTAACAATTATTTTGAAGGGGCTCCAAAAGTTGAAGAGATAGTATTCCAAACAATTCCAGAGAGCTCAAATAGATTGATAGCTCTAGAAACTAAGGAGATAGATATAGCTTATGATATATCTGCAAATGATATAAAAGGAATAGAGAAGAAACCAGATTTAAGAGTTATAAATAGACCATCTTTAGGAAGTGACTTTTTAACAATTAATATAGAGAGATTAAAGGATAAAAGAGTTAGACAAGCATTGGATTATGCTATAGATAAAGACTCGATAATAAAAGCTGTATATGAAGGTTATGGAGTTGTACCAAATTCAATACTATCACCAAATGTATTTGGATATAGTAAAGAGGGGAAAAGAAGAGAGTATAATCCTGAAAAAGCAAGAGAGCTTTTGAAAGAGGCAGGAGCAGAGAATTTAAAGTTAAAACTTTGGATATATGATGAACCTTCAAGACAACAGATGGCTCAAATAATCCAAGCAAATTTAAAAGAGGTTGGAGTAGAGGCTGAGATAATAGTAGCTGAGGTATCAACTTTCTTACAATATACAGGAAGAGGAGAGCATGATGTACTGATAGGACTATGGTATGTAAGTACTGGAGATGCCGACTATGGTTACTATCCACTACTTCACTCTAGCTCAAGAGGTCCTATAGGAAATAGAAGTTTTTATAGTAATGTAAAGGTTGATAATTTACTTGATGGAGCAAGAGCTACTTCAAATATTGATGAGAGAAAGGAACAGTATAGAGAGGTTCAGGATATAGTATTTGAAGAGGTTCCACTTCTTCCAATTGCATATAAAAACTATGTGATAGGTCTGCAAAAAAATGTAGAGGGATTTGTATTTAATCCAAATGGAAATCACATATTAAAAAATATAACTTTAAAATAAAGTACCAGAAAGTTAATAGCCCAGCTATTTAGATAGCTGGGTTATTAATTAATAGGTTTTTATCTATTCTATTTTAAAGTTCAATATTTGAAGAGGAAGAAATCTCTTCTTCAAGTTTAAAGAAGTAATCAGCAAGTTCTTTAGCACAGCTATCCATATCTTCATAAGTTAGAGAAAAATCAAACTCGTGCTTATCAATACTTACCTCATAAAGAGGGTCATAGTATTGTTCAATTAAAATCTCTCCAAGTTCTCTTAATTTTCCCTCGTTTAAAAGTCTAAGATAGTTATTAGTTTTTTCTTTAGAAACATAACGGGCAACTTTTTTAATACACTCTTCAATCTCATCACTTGGAACATGGGTATAGTCCTCCATTAAAATATCCAATCTATTAGTAATAGAGGTATCAATAAAAATATGTATTCCATTAGTCATAGCTTCATATATTGGCTCTGGAACATATAAATTTCCAATTCTCTTGCTTTCACTTTCTACAACTATATACTTAGTTTTACAAGTTCTCAAAAATTCAAAAATTTCTCCATCAAATCTCTTTTGACTTTGAGGTAACTTCTCACCTAAAGCACCAAAAAAAGATCCTTTATGTGCAGCCATCTTCTCAAGGTCCATTACAGAAACTCCAAGTTCAGCCATCTTATTTAAAACTTTTGTTTTACCTACTCCAGTTCTTCCATGCACTACAATATATTTAAACCCTTCATTAGCTTTAGGTATAATTTGATTAATAAATTCTCTATAAGCTTTATATCCACCTTCAAGTTTTGCAACCTTATAACCAAGACTAGCAAATAGAGATGTCATAGATGAGCTTCTCATACCACCACGGGCACACATAAAAATAAGTTTAGAGTATTTTTTTGAAAGCTCTTGTATCTGTTCAAAAATCTCTGGTAATCTTTTAGATATAAACTCAACTCCCTTTTTCTTAGCGAGCTCCTTTGACACTTGAACATAGGTAGTACCAACAATAACTCTCTCTTCATCAAGTAGTACAGGAACATTTACAGAGTTAGGTATTTTTTCTAATAAAAACTCCTTTGGCGTTCTAACATCTATCAATACAGCATTTTCCTCTAGTAAAAACTCTTCAAAACTTATTGTTTTCATCTTGGTTTCTCCTTATTTTTTTAGTAATTTAATGTATATTATATCATATATTAAAAGATATTTAAATAATTAAAATAAAAATAAAGTGAGAAAAAGATTAGGATAATATTTTCTATAAGAGAGTGAAAAAGTAAAAAGAAAGTGTTATAATAAATACATATAACAGTGTTGGGGGTAATAAAATGGATATAAGAGAGTGGCTTGGAAAAGATAATAAACTTGGACTTGATATTTGGAAGAAGAAATATAAATATGATGGAGAGAATTTTGAAACTTGGCTAAATAGAGTATCTGGTGGAGATAGTGAACTAAGAGAGATGATTGTGAATAAAGAGTTTATATTTGCAGGAAGAATTCTTTCAAATAGAGGACTTGCAAAACTTGGAAGAAAGATAACATATAGTAATTGCTATGTAGTAACTCCTCCAGAAGATAATCTAGAGTCAATATTTGATACAGCTAAAAAATTAGCAAGAACTTATTCCTATGGTGGAGGATGTGGAGTTGATATTTCAAAATTACGTCCGAAGGGAGCAGAGGTAAACAACTCAGCTAAACATACAACTGGTTCAATATCTTTTATGGACCTATACAATATGACAACGGATATAATTGGACAAAAGGGAAGAAGAGGAGCCTTAATGATATCTATAGATGCAAATCATCCAGATGTAGAGGAGTTCATCAAGATAAAATCAGATTTAACGAAGGTACAGAAAGCTAATATCTCAGTTAGAGTAGATGAAAAATTTATGAGGGCTGTAGTTGAAGGTAAAAATTATGAGACAGTATTTGAGGTAAAAGATACTGGAGAGATTATAAAAAAGAGTATAGATGCTAAGAGATTATTTAAGGAGCTAGCTGTTCAAAACTGGAGGTTTGCTGAGCCGGGAATACTTTTCTGGGATAGAATTTCAAATTGGAATCTTTTAAGTGAAGATGAGGATTTTCAGTATGCTGGAACAAATCCATGTGCAGAGGAACCATTACCAGCTGGAGGAAGTTGTCTTTTAGGTTCTCTAATCTTACCTAGTTTTGTGGGAGAAAATGGTTTTGATTTTGAAAAATTAAAATTGGCAGTAAAAAAATCTGTAAAGGCTTTAAATGATGTGTTAGATGAGGGATTACCTCTTCATCCACTAGAGGAGCAAAGAGAATCTGTAAAAGAGTGGAGACAGATAGGACTTGGAGTTTTAGGTGTAGGGGATTTATTGATAAAGTTAGGAATTAAGTATGGCTCACAGGAATCTTTGGAATTTTGTGATAGAGTGGCTAAAACCATAGTGGATACAGCTTTAAGAGCAAGTGCTATCTTAGCAAAGGAGAGTGGAGCTTTTCTAAGATATAGAGAGGAGAAGATATTGAAATCTCCATTTTTATTGGAAAATGCTAGCGAAGAGACTATCGAGTTGATAAAAAAATATGGACTTAGAAACTCTCAACTTCTAACTATAGCACCAACTGGTTCAATAGGAACTATGTTGGAGATAAGTACAGGGATAGAGCCTAACTTTGCCTTCTCATTTACAAGAAAGACAGAGAGCTTACATGGGGAGGATGTTTACTATAAAGTTTTCATACCTATAGCTAAAAAATATATGGAAGAGAATGGATTGGAATCAGAGGAGGAACTACCAGAGTACTTTGTCACAGCTCAAAATTTAAATCCATATGAGAGAATAAAGATGCAGGGAGTATGGCAAAAAAGAATAGATGCTAGTATCTCTTCGACAATAAACTTAGTGAATAAGGTTTCAGTAGAAGAGGTGGAGCATCTATATATTGAAGGTTGGAAAAATGGTCTAAAGGGAATGACAATATATCGTGCTGGTTGTGATAGAGAGGGAATACTGACTGTTGAGGATAAAAAGGAAAAAAATGTAGAGGATGCTTTAAAAAGTAAGATGGAGAGTATACCAAGAGGAGAGTTAAAACCAATAGCTCCAGATACTATCTACTATCCAAACAAGATGAGAATTGGATGTGGAAAGTTGAAAGTGATGATAGGATACTCACCAAGTGAGAGAGCTATACAAGATATATATGTAATTAGAAGTGGAACAGGTGGTTGTGAAAAAAATATACAAGCTGTGGCTATATATATGTCTGGAATATTGAGACTTGGTGGAAATCTGTTTATGCTTGAAGATGCTATAGATGGAGTAAGTGGTTGTACATCATTTGCAGTGGCAAGAAGTAAGAATTTAGATGTAAGTCAGGGAAGTACATGTCCATCGGCAATATTAAATGTTTTAAAGAAGTTTGAAAAGGATATGGGGCTTAATAAACATAATGAGGCTATGCAGAAGATAGATGCAGAAGATAGAGAGGAACAAAAGTTGATGAAAGAGGCAGAGAGTAAGAAGATAATCTGTCCAGAGTGTGGAGTAGAACTGGAGATTACTGGTGGGTGTTACACTTGTAGGAACTGTGGCTACTCTAAGTGTGAATAGTTGTAGAAAGGAAAAAGATGATAAGAGAAGCGAGAAAACTTTTAAAAGAGATATATGGATATGAGAATTTTAGAAGAGGGCAGGAGATAATAGTAGATTCTGTTCTAAGTAAAAGGGATACCCTCGGTGTAATGAGTACCGGTGGTGGAAAATCTATATGTTATCAAGTACCAGCACTTCTATTTAAAGGGATTACGATAGTAATATCACCTCTTATCTCTTTGATGAAGGACCAAGTTGATAGCTTAAGACTACTTGGAGTAAAGAGTGTATATATAAACTCGACACTCTCTAAAGAAGATTACTTAGCAAGTATTAGAAAGATACAGAGAGGGGAAGCAAAAATAGTTTATGTAGCCCCAGAGAGATTAGCTAATGATAAGTTTGTAGAGTTTATAAAAAAGTTTAAAATCTCATTGATAGCTGTAGATGAGGCTCACTGTATATCTCAATGGGGGCATGATTTTAGAAAGAGCTATTTAGAGATACCAAATTTTATGCAAAAGATAGGACAGAGGGTACAGATATTAGCTTTGACAGCTACAGCCACAAAGGATGTAAGAAGAGATATTGAGGAGAAGCTTACATTGAAAGACCCCTTCGTCTATGTACATGGATTTGATAGAGAGAATATATTTTTTAAAGTGGTAAAAAATGTAGTACCAGAAGCTTACATTGTAGATTATCTAAAAAAAGCTCCAAGAAAATCTGGAATAATCTATGCTTCTACAAGAAAAGAAGTAGATAATCTATATGCTTATTTGAAATTAAGAGATATAGAGGTAGGTAAATATCATGCAGGTTTGAGTGAAGAGGAGAGAAAGGAAAATCAGGAAAAATTCCTCAATGATGAGATAAAAATAATGGTAGCTACGAATGCCTTTGGTATGGGGATAGATAAATCAAATGTAAGGTTTGTAATACATAGAAATATACCAAAGGATATGGAGAGTTACTATCAAGAGGCTGGAAGGGCTGGAAGAGATGGAGCTCCAGCAGAGGCTATACTTATGTTCTTTGAAGAGGATGTAAGTACTCAAACTTTTTTGATAGATAGTAATGAGGAAACTGAGGATGAGTTAAAGAGAGAGAAGATAAAGAAATTAGATATTATGGTAGAGTATGCCTATCTTGAAAGTTGTTACAGAGAGTATATCCTAAAATACTTTGGAGATAAGAGAATAAAAAACTACTGTGGTAAGTGTGGAAATTGTAAAACACTTAAAAATGTGGAGGATTTGACAATAGAGGCTCAAAAGGTAATCTCATGTATTGGAAGAGCTAAGGAGAGCATAGGGATATCTACCCTTGTGAATATTCTCTATGGTAGAAGTGACACAAAGATGGATAGAAAGGAGTTTAATAAGCTATCAACTTTTGGAATAATGAAGGATAGGGATATTGTTTGGATAGAGGAGTTTGTAAATTTCTTAATATCTGAAGGATATTTTGAACAGAGTGCTGGAAGTTTTCCAGTATTAAAGTTTAATGATAGATCAAGAAGGGTACTAAAAAATGAGATATCAGTTTTCAGAAGAGTTGATGAAAAGATTAGTTTTGATTACTTTGAAGACCCATTATTTGAGAGCTTGAATCAGTTGAGAGGAGAGATAGCAAAGGCGGAGGGAGTAGCCCCATACATAGTATTTTCAGATATGACACTTTTAGAGATGGCAGAGTATAAACCTAAAAATAGGTGGGAGATGCTTAAGATTAGAGGGATAGGAAATCAAAAATTTAAAAGTTATGGAGAGGCTTTTCTTAAGGTTATCAATAGTTATAATGATGAGGATATAAAGAGACTTGAGATAGAAAGTGACAGATGTGAGTTGTTAGAGGATATTAGAGTTGAGAGACTAAAAGAAAGATTGGGATTAAATATAGAGTTAGAGAGTTTAAAAGAGATACTATATGAGACTTTAATAAGATAGAGAGGAAGTGAAAGGATGAAAAAAAGTTTGATGTTGTTACTATCTTTATTAGTAGTTGCTTGTGGTGGAGAAAAGGATAGAGTAGAGGAAAAAGAGATAGCCCCAAGTGAAGAGAAGGAGATAGTTCAAGAGGTAAAAGAGAGTTTAAAGATAAAGAGTGTATCTACAACTGGTGGAAAAAATCCAAGTGTAGACATAGCTTTTAATGAAAATATAGCTACTGAAAATTTAAAAAGTTATATAAAAATTACTCCTAATATAGAGTATAAAGTTTTAAAGATGAGGGAGCATCTTATAATTACAGGAAATTTTGATACGAATAGTGAGTATGAAATAGAGCTATTAAAGGGAATAAAGGGAGAGAGATCACTTTTAGAGGAAAATCTAAAGGAGAGCATAAAATTTAAAGATGTAGAGCCTAAGTTAATTTTCTCTAATGAGGGTATAATTTTACCTAAGGTAAATAAAAATAGAGTAAGTTTTAAATCTATAAATGTTAAGAGAGTTAATCTTAAAGTTAAGAAGATATTCTTCAATAATACTACTCAATTCTTACAAGATTTTATTTTTAAAGGGAATGGAAATATTTTTAGTTACTATGTACAGAGCAATCTATATAAAGTTGGAGAAACTGTATTTGAAAAAAGCTATGATTTAGATTATAAGAAAAATATTTGGGCACAAAATGAGATAGCTTTAGAAAATCTTACAAATGATAAGGGTGTATATATAGTGGAGTTATCCTTTGATAAAGATGGGGTAGATTACAATTTTCCAGAAGGTGTAGAGGAGTGGCAAAGGGAGAGTTTCTTTGAAGAGAGAGGAAAGATAGGAAAGGCTCTTCTTATATCTGATATGGGAATAGTAGCTCAAAAGGAGAGAGATAATAAACTTACTGTAAATATATTGGATATTGTAAAGAATAAGCCTATAGAGAGTATAGAAGTTAAGGCTATAAGTGTAAATAACCAAGTTATATCTGAAAAGAAAAGTGATAAAAATGGAGAAGTTACCTTTGAAAATGGAGATAAAATATTCTATGTTTTAGCTCAATCTAAGGATGAGATTTCAATTTTAAAGCTTTCTGATTCTAAACTTTCATATGATGGATTTTTAGTAGATGGAGAGTATAGAGATAGTGATATAAGAGCTTTTATATATTCAGATAGAGGAGTGTATAGACCAGGGGATAGAGTAAATATAGGAATAATAGCTAGAAATGGAGATAAGATTTTTCCAGAGGGACAACCTATAAAGATAGATGTATTCACTGCTAGAGGAGATAAGTATATTGATGGTGAGATAGTTAAAAATGGAAAAAATGGATTTTTTACCTATTCCTTTGATACTAAAAAAGAGAGTGAAACTGGAGTATGGGAGGTTACTGTTTATGTAGGTGGAGAGAAGGATAAAAAATTCTCTCTAAAAATTCCAGTAGAGAGTATAGTTCCATATAAGATAGAGGTAGGGACTGAATTTCCAGATAAGGTAAGTGACGGAGTGAATATATCTGGAGATATTACAGCTCAATATCTTTTTGGAGCTCCAGCTGAAAATCTGAAATATTCAAGTGAATTGACAATAAGAGAAAAGAGTGTAGAGTTTGAAAGATATAAAAAATTCACCTTTTCAAATCCAACTACCTATATAACAGATATAAGAATGGTTCAAAAAGGTGAGTTAGATAGTGAAGGAAAGGGTAAGATAGAGTTTAATCTATCAAAAAATATACCTAAAAATTTAAGTCTAAATGGAGAGATAGTCACTAAAGTAATAGAGCCAAGTGGTAGACCAGTAATAGCTATTGATAATGTCAAGATAAATAGTTTTGATTCCTATGTTGGAATTGAAAATCCAGAGGATAGATATGTAAAGAGTGGAGATAGTATAAATCTACAGGTAGTAGCTGTTTCTGAAGATGGAGAGAGACTAGTAAGTGGTAGAAAACTCAAATATAGAGTATATAAGAATGAGTACTCTTGGTGGTGGGATTACTACAATTATAACACTTTCCTAAAGTCAATAAAAACTGATAAAAATAGTGTGCTACTCTATGAAAAAGAGATTATAACTACAGATAAACCATATATCATAGACTATCAAATAGAGGGAAGTGGAGAGGTATTTGTAGAGGTAGAGGATACAGAGACAAAACAGAGTGCTGGGATAAATCTATATGTATCAACTTGGCAGGATTCAAGTATAAGTAAGAAGATAGATAAGTTAAAGATAGAGAGTGATAAAAAAGAGTATAATGTTGGAGATAAGGCAAAGATAACATTTGAGGGAGAAAAGGGAACAAGAGCTCTAATAACCCTTGAGAAATCTGGAAAAATTTTAAAAAGATATTGGAAGGATATAGAGGGAACTACTAATACAGTGGAATTTAATGTAGATAAAGAGCTATTTCCAAATGGATATGTTACAGTGACTCTTTTCCAAAAATATGCAAATTCAAATAATGATAGACCAATTAGACTATATGGAGCAGTACCTATAGTTGTTAGAGATGAGAGTAAGAGATTGGAGATAAGTTTAGATACTCCTGTTGTTTTAAAGCCAAATGAAAAATTTAGAATAGGTGTAGAAGCTAATAAAAAGATGGACTATACAGTTTCAGTTGTAGATGAGGGATTGTTACAGATTACAAACTTTAAAACTCCAAACCCTTATGAATATTTTTATCAAAAAGAGGGATTACAACTTACAACTTATGATAACTATTCAGAGATAATTGGTAGAAGTTTTGGAGATGTTAATCAAGTATTGACAGCGGGAGGAGATGGGTATCTCATGTCCAATGTAAGACTTGATAAGTCAGCTAATTCTTTTGGATTTGAACAATCTGAAAGATTTGAGCCTCTAGCTATATATAGAGGAGTACTTACTACAGATGAGAGAGGAAAGGGAAGTGTAGAGTTAGAGCTACCTAATTATACAGGGGCTATTAGAATTATGGTAACCGGTGCTAGTGGAGAGAGCTATGGAATGGCTCAAAAGAGAGTAGAGGTAAAGGCTCCTATCATAGCTAATATCTCAATGCCAAGAGTTCTAAAGGTAGGAGATGAGTTCCAAACATCTATAAGAGTATTTGCTACAGAGGACAATTTAGGTGAGATAGATTTAGCCTTTGAATTTTTAGGTAGAAGATATATTAAGGGTCTAAAATTAAAAAAAGGTGAGAGTAAAGATGTAGTTTTCAATATAAAAGTTGGAGATGAGATAGGAAACAAAGAGGCAAAATTGAAGATAAAATCTCCTAACTATAGCAGTGAGGAGAGTATCAATATAGATGTAACTTCAGATAATCCATACACATATATAAATGATGTAGAGTATGTAAAAGATGAAAAGAGCTTTGAATTTCCAAAGGAGAGTGTAAAAGGAAGCAGTAATGGAAAAATTTTAGTATCATCTTCTCCAATCTTAGCTATAGATAATAGATTAAAAGAGTTGATAAGATATCCTTATGGTTGTATAGAGCAAACTATTTCAACACTATTCCCACAGCTTTTTATAGATAACTTATCAGATAGTAAGGAGTTATCAAGGGAGCAAATTGTGAAAAATATCAATGGGGGTATAGCTAAACTAAGTGGTTTCCAATTACCTGATGGTTCTTTTAGCTATTGGGCTGGAAACAGTGATGGTGATTTATGGGCAACGAACTATGTTGGACATTTTATGGTTATAGCAAAGGATAAAGGTTACTATATCCCAGAGTCTCTATATAAATCTTGGTTAAATTTTGCTATTGAGAAGAGTAAAGATAGTAGTTATAACTTAAATCTAAAAGCATACACTCTATATGTATTAGCATTGGGAGGAGAGGCTCAAATTGGAGAGATGAACTATCTATATGATAATAATTTATCAGAACTAGATGATATATCTAAGTGGTATCTAGCTTCAGCCTATGCAATAATAGGAGAGGATGAGATAGCAAAATCAATAGCTAATAAGCTTTCTACTGTTGTAAAAGAGAAACCATTTGATTACTATGTGGATAGTTATGGCTCAAAACTAAGAGATGAGGCTATTGTTCTAAACTCTTACTGCACTGTGTATGGAAAGATTGATAAAAAATTATATGAGGATATATTGAAAACTCTTCAATCACAAAACTGGTTATCTACTCAAAGTATAGGTTACTCTTTGATGTCAATAGCTCAAGTAGTAAAGGGTAGTGAAGGAAAAGAGGTAAGCGGAAAACTAATAGTAGATGGTAAGGAGATAGACTTTAAAGATAAATCTGGAGTTTGGGAGTACTCTCAAGAGGGTATGAAGAGTGTAAAGGTCATAGGAAAAGATATCTATGTCAATAGATACTGGGAAGGAATTCCAATTAACTACGCACAAGCTGATGAAAGTAGAAATATAAAGATAGAGAGAAAATTCTATGATGATAATGGAGAAGAGATAGATGTAAAATCTTTAGAAAAAGGTAGAGCTTTCTATATGGAATTAAAGGTTTTACCAGCTGATGATGTCAAAGGATATTTTTATCTTGATAACATAGCTCTGACACAGATTATTCCTAGTGGTTGGGAGATTGAAAACACAAGATTACTTAACACTAATCTACCACAATGGATAGAGGAGAAGATAGAGAGTAGTAATCTAGAGTATGAGGATATAAGAGATGATAGAGTAAACTTCTTCTTTGATTTTAATAATTATGATAAGAAGGGACAAAGTTTCTTTATAAAGTTAAACAGTGTAACAAAAGGAAAGTATAAACTTCCAGGTACAAAAGCTGAAGGAATGTATAATAATGAGTACAGAGCTTATCTAAATGGTTTTGATGTTGAGGTAAAATAATGAGATTTTTAAAATTTCTTCCCATACTCTTTATCATACCAATCCTATTTCTGATAAATATCTACAGAGATTTTGATATAGAGGAGATGAGGAAAAAATTAGAGGGAAGATATAGCCAAGTTGTATTGGATAGTAAAGGTGAGATAATAGGTGCATATCTAAATAGTGATGAGCAGTGGCAGATTAAAGGAGAGGGAGAAATTCCCAAAAGATTAAAATTAGCTGTGATAAACTATGAGGATAGAGATTTTTATTCACATGGTGGGGTAGATTATCTAGCTATAATAAGAGCTTTGAAAGTAAATTTGAGTCAAGGTAAGAGAGTTGGAGCCAGTACAATAACTATGCAGGGGATAAAACTCTATAAAAGAAGAGAGAGGACGTATCTAAGTAAGTTAGCTGAGATAGTAGAGAGCTATAAATTGGAAAATAATCTTTCTAAAGATGAGATACTACAGCTATATCTAAACAACGCTCCATATGGTGGAAATATAGTGGGATATGAAACAGCCTCACAACTATTTTTTGGTAAAGGAGCAAAAAATCTTACTTGGGCAGAGGGGGCGACCCTTGCTGTCCTTCCTAATTCTCCAGGACTAATATCCATAGAGAAAAATAGAAAGAAACTCTTAGAAAAAAGGGATAATCTTCTGAAAAAGATGTATGAAAGAGGGGTAATTGATGAAAAGCAGTATAGATTAGCCCTTAAAGAAGAGTTACCTAAAGAGAGAAGATATTTTAACTTTCTAGCCCCACACCTAACTAGAAGATTGATAGGAGAGAGTGATAAGAGAATAATAAAAAGTACCATAGATAGTGAGTTACAAAGAAAAATAGAGGGAATAGTAAAAGAATATGGAGAGTACTTAAATAACAGAGGGATAAAAAATAGCTCGGTAATAGTAGTTGATAATAAAACTGGGGAGGTAAAAAGCTATATAGGTTCTCAAGATTTTTATGATTTTAAGAGAAATGGGCAGGTAGATGGAGTTAAGGCTAAGAGGTCAGTGGGCTCTGTATTAAAACCATTTCTCTATGCTCTTTCAATAGATGATGGCTTAATATCTCCAAAATCAAAACTTTTAGATGTACCACTCTATTTCTCAAATTTTAATCCTCAAAATGCAAATAAAAAATATTATGGTCTTATCGAGGCTCAAGAGGCTTTAAAAAAATCTCTAAATATTCCCTTTGTAAAACTTTTAGACGAGTATGGAGAGGATAGATTTTTTTATTTCTTAAAGGATATATTAAATTTTCCAGAGAGAGATTACTCAAATTATGGTTTATCTCTAATCCTAGGAACTAAGGAGATGAGTGTAGAGGATATAGCAAAGCTCTATTATGGATTAGCTAACTATGGAGAGTTCAGAGGGTTAAAATATCTAGTGAATGAGGAGATGAAAGAATCTAGAAACTTAATATCTAAAGGAGCTAGTTATTTAACAGTTGAAGCTATGCAAGGAGTACAGAGATATGGAGCTGATAATCTTTATTTGGGAAGAGATGGTATAGCGTGGAAGACAGGAACTAGCTATGGGCAGAGAGATGCTTGGGCTAGTGGGATATCTCCACGATGGACAGTGGTAGTTTGGTGTGGAAATTTTACTGGAGAGGGGAATAGAAACCTCTCTGGAGTTGTTACTGCAGGGCAACTACTTTTCAAAATTTTTAAGGTTCTTCCAGATAAAAATTTGGAGTTTGAAAAACCTATAGATGAGTTTAAAAGAATAAAAATAGATAAAGAGACAGGTTATAGACTTAAATATGATGTTCCTTACGAGGAGATAGATTACCCTAAAAAAGCTAAGAGTTTAAAAGTATCACCATATTATAAAAAGCTCTATGTAGATTCAGAGGGAAAAGAGATTGATTCTAGAGATGAAGAGTTTTACCAAAGTAATGAAGAGGTAATACTTAGTTATCCTATAGAATTACTGGACTATATGGCTAGAGAGAGTATAGATATATCTGATGAAAATAGTGAAAGAATACAGATAATATACCCTTTAAATAGTTTAAAGATATTTCTTCCAAAGGATTTTGAGGGAAGAAAAAAATTGATTGTTAAAGTTGCTAATCCTAAGAACAGAAATATATACTGGTACCACAATGGGAAGTATATATTCAGTGGAAGAGAATTAGAGAAAGCTTTTGATTTTTTACAGGGTGAGCACAGATTGACTCTCATATCTGAAAGTGGAGAGATAGCCGAGGTAAAATTTACTATCTTAAGAGGAAAATAGACTTATACTAGAAAATATGGTAAAATGGATTACTGAAAAAATAATACTAAGGAAAAGAGGTAGCTAATGATAGAGTTCTTTATAGCGAAGAAGCATATAGTTGAAAGAAAAAAGCAGAGCCTAATCTCAGTAGTTGGAATAACAATAGGAGTAGTTGTTTTGATGGTATCTATTGGGATAGCTAATGGTTTGGATAAAAATATGATAAATAGTATACTCTCTGTAACCAGTCATATAATGGTATCTAATGGTGAGAAAATATCTAACTATACTGATATCAAGGAGAAGATAGAGGGGATAGAGGGAGTAAAGGGAGCTGTCCCAAGTATATCTACTCAAGGTATATTCAAATATAATGGAATATATGGTGGTTATGTTTCAGGGGTAAAGATAGAGGGTTACGACTTGGAAAGTGCTAAAAAAGCTATGGACTTGAATAAAAAGATAGTAGCTGGAACTATTTCTCCAAATAAGATAAATGGTATCCTAATAGGTAAGGAGCTCTTTAATTCAATAGGAGCACAGATAGGGGATAAGGTGAGTATAATATCCTCTGAAAATAAGGAGATAAAGTTTGAGATAGAGGGAGTATTCCAAAGTGGATATTATGACTATGATATAAATATGGTAATTCTTCCTCTGAAATCTGTACAATATTTAACATATGGTGAGGATATAGCTTCTAAGATAGATGTTACCCTTTATAATCCATATAAGGCTTCAGAAATTTCTAATAAGATAATGGAGAAAACTGGGATATATTCAAGAACATGGGGAGAGATGAATAGAAATCTTCTATCAGCTCTTTCCCTAGAAAAGACAGTGATGATAATGGTATTTTCACTGATAGTAGTCATAGCTGGATTTGTTGTATGGGTAACTCTTAATATGTTGGTGAGAGAGAAGATAAAAGATATTGGAATAATGAGAGCTATGGGATTTTCTAAAAAAAATATTATGAAAATATTTTTGATACAGGGAATGGTATTGGGAGCTATAGGTATAACAATTGGAACGATTATATCCCTATCATTTTTATGGTATATAAAAAATAATACACTGGATTTTATTACTTCGATATACTATATTACAAAGATACCAGTGGAGATATCTACGAAGGAGATATTTATAATAATAGGAGCGAACTTTGGAATAATATTCCTATCTAGTGTATTCCCAGCATATAGGGGAGCAAAAATGGAAACTGTGGAGGCTCTAAGACATGAGTAAAGAGATTTTAAAATTAGAAAATGTGGAGAAAAAATATAGTGGTGGAGTAGAGGAGCTACACATAATAAATGATTTGACATTTTCAGTAGAAGAGGAAGAGTTTATATCAATACTTGGACGTTCTGGTTCTGGTAAATCTACTCTTTTGAATATTATGGGACTACTTGATAAGGTTGATGGAGGAAAGATATCTATTGATGGTCAAGAGGTTGATAGATTGAGTGAAGAGGAGAGAGATAGGCTAAAAAATCAGATGATAGGTTTTGTTTTCCAATTTCACTATCTACTCCCTGAATTTACGGCTTTAGAAAATGTTATGTTACCAGCTCTTTTAAATAATTTTTCTAAGAGGGCAGAGGTAGAAAAGAGAGCTAAGGAGTTACTTGATAAAGTTGGATTATCAGCAAGAGAGAATCATAAGCCATCACAACTTTCAGGTGGAGAGAAGCAAAGGGTCGCGATAGCTAGGGCTCTAATTAATTCTCCAAAAATTTTATTAGCAGATGAGCCAACTGGAAATCTTGATGAGGAAACAAGTGAGATGATATTTAAAATTTTGAAGGATATCAATAAAAATGAGAAACAGACTATAATTGTTGTAACTCACTCTAAGGATTTAGCTGAGATTTCAGATAAACAACTATATTTAAAGAAGGGTATCTTGGTTGAGGAATAAAAAAATAAAAAAATTTTTAAAATAAAAAAAGGAAATTTGCAATTTGTGGAGTATAATAAAGTAACAAAACAAAAGATACAGCAAGGAAGTGGTATTATGAAAATGACTATCCATGGTAAACAATTAGTTATTACAGAGGCAATAAAAAATTACGCGGAAACTAAATTAGGAAAGGTTGAAAAGTATCACGACGGTATAATAGAGCTAGCTATTAATTTATCAGCATTAAAATTAAAAACTGGTAATTGTCATACAGCAGAAGTGTTAGCTTACTTAGGAGGAAGCACAGTTAAAGCTTCTTGTACTGATGCAGATCTATATGCAGCTATCGATGGAGTTGCAGATATACTAGAAGGACAACTAAAAAAACACAAAGATAAAATAAGAACAGCGGTTCAATCAAGAGAACCAATGATTAGAAAGGTAAAATATAATCCAGAAACAAATACAGTAGAAAAAGAAGCTGCTGTAAATGTGGTAAAGGTATATTTACCACCAAAACCAATGGATGTAGAGGAAGCAATACTTCAATTAGAAATTTTAAATAAAACTTTCTTCCCATTCACAAATGCAGAAACTGGAGAAATGAACGTAGTTTATAAGAGAAAAGATGGAGACTATGGACATATAGCACCAGCAAAAAAATAGTCACAAAATAATTTAAATAAAAGGCTACCAATTCGGTAGCCTTTTTGGTATAATAGGAAAAAAGATAGTAAAAGGAGTAGAATATGAGAGTAATAAATAAAATAGAAAAAGCTTATGATAGAAATCTTATCTTAATATTTGAAGGAGATAAGGAGTTCTGTGAATATATATCAGAAGATGGGAAAAAATTAATAGCTACTATGATAGAGAAAGAGGAGTTTACTGGGAAAAAGGGAGAGACTCTATCTGTAAACTTTTTACAAAATGGTAAATTAATATCTATGGATATATTAGGATTTGGAAAAAAAGAAGAGTGTAGTGAAAATATTTTTAGAGAGGTACTATTTAAATATCTTTCTGGAAAGAGTGGAGCTATACTGATTTCAAGCAATAGAGAGGAGTTAAATAGAGCAGACTTAATTTGTGAGATAGTTGGAAATATAAATTACTCATTTGATGAGTTTAAAGAGAAAAAATCAAATAAGGTAGATGTAGAGTTCTTCTCTAGTGAGGCTATAGATATCACAGAGAGTCTAATTTTAAATGAGGCTACTGATATAACAAGAAATTTAGTGGATTTACCAGCTAATATTATCAATCCAATAACTTTATCAGAGAGGGTTATAGAGTTAGGAAAAGAGTTTGGATTTGAAGTGGAGATTTTTGATGATGAAAAAATTCAAAAATTAGGTATGAATCTTTTATACAGTGTGGGAAAGGCTTCAGCTACTAAACCAAGACTTATTGTAATGAGATATTTTGGTGATAGAGAATCTGAAGATATAATGGGATTAGTAGGAAAAGGGTTAACTTATGACACAGGTGGACTTTGTATAAAACCAGCAGATTCTATGATGAATATGAAAGATGATATGACAGGTGGGGCTACTGTAATAGGAACTATGTGTGCTATTGCTAAAAACACTCTTAAAAAGAATGTTGTAGCTGTTGTTCCAGCTTGTGAAAATGCTATCAATGGAAACTCATATAGACCTGGAGATATTATTCAATCTATGAATGGAAAATATGTGGAGATAATAAATACTGATGCTGAGGGAAGACTTGCTCTGGCAGATGCTATCACATACATAGTTAGAGATGAAAAGGTATCTGAAATAATAGATGTGGCTACACTTACAGGAGCTATGATGGTAGCTTTAGGAACATTTATAACAGGAGTATTCTCTAATAGAGATGAGGTTTACTCTCTTTTAGAAAAATCTTGTAATAAATATGGAGAAAGAGTTTGGAGAATGCCGTTAAATGAAGAGTTTGCTGAGGAATTAAAATCTGAAGTAGCAGATTTGAAACATATGGGTAATAGATGGGGTGGAGCTATATCAGCAGCTAAGTTTCTAGAAATATTTGCTGAAGGGACACCATGGACACATATGGATATAGCTGGAACAGCTTATAACAACTCTACTAAGTGGTATAAAAAAGGTGCTTCTGGAGTACACGTAAAAGGACTTTATGAGTATTGTAAAAATAGATAAAAAAATAATAGACAAAAATCTAGTTAAGTGATATATTATATTTAATTGAATAAGATTACTGGGGTGCCTTTTGGCTGAGATTGAGTGAAAACTCTAAACCCATTGAACTTGATTTGGTTAGTACCAACGAAAGGAGTAATTATAACTTTATATATTATATATCTGTTTATATTTCCTCCTTTTGTTATTAAAAGGAGGATTTTTTTATGGGATTAAAAGATTGCTTATGGTGTATTGGGGGAGCAAGTAAGGGAGTAGCAGGAGCTAGATTCTCACTCTACCCAATGAGTGATAACTTTGTTGAGATTATACTAGGAGGACTTGAAAAGACAGATACAAGTAAAGTTTGGAAACAAACTGATAAGCTGAGTACCTGTGTAAGAGGTAAGAGGGTACATATCTTCGATGTGGTAAAAGGTATTTTTGTAAATGCTTATAGAGATGATGTACACATGGCTTTAGAAGCTACTTTTTCCAAAGGATGTCCAGGGGATACAGATGCTGACTCATTTATGGAAGTAGATGATAAAAAGTTAAATGAGAAAAATATAAAGGATAAAAATTTTAATGTAGTAAGTAAAATATCTTTTTATCCAATGGGAGAAGAGGATTATATGGAGCATATAGCTAAGGTAGTAATGATTGCTAAAGAGAGAGGTATCTTTGCTAGAAGTTCTCACTATGTTTCCATATTAGAGGGAGATGTTCATAAAGTATTTGATACATTGGAAGAGATTTTTCAATATGGCGAGGAAAATTTATCACACTATATTTTACAAGTAACTATTTCAGTAAATAGTCCAACAAAGGAGTAAGAGTATGTTTAATTGGAAATTAAAAGATGTTATAATGGTTTGTATTTTTTCTGTGGTTTTTTCATTTATATATTTATGGGCTGTATATTTAGCTAATTTTATGGCTACATTATTAGCTCCCTTTGGACTTGCCCCATATGCTTATGAGGTAGTTTTTGGAGTATGGTTTATGGCTTCTACATTTGTACCATATATAATTCAAAGAGCTGGAGTGGCTACTATTTCTGAGGTTTTATCAGCAGTAATTGAAGTGATAATGGGGAATATGTTTGGACCAATAGTTATTTTATCAGGAATAATTCAGGGATTGGGACCAGAACTTGTATTTGCTAGGGGAAAGTATAAAGATTTCTCGATGAGAAGTATGTGTACAGCAGCTATTTTTGCTTGTATTTTTAGTTTTATATGGGGATTTGTAAGAGGTGGATATACAAAATTTACCCCAATGTATATATTAGGAATGTTTATTGTGAGAGTTATAAGTTCAATATTATTTGCAGGGGTTATATCAAAACTATTAGCTGAAAAATTAGCAAAAACAGGAGCTTTAAGTGGATATAAACTTGGACAGGAAGAGATAGATGAGTAAGATAGAGATATTGAGATGTGAAAATATAACTTTTAAATATTCTGAAAAATCAAAAAGAGAGATAATAAAAAATCTCTCTCTTTCTTTTCATAGGGGAGATATATATTTAGTTACAGGCTTTTCAGGATGTGGAAAGTCAACTCTTGCATATATATTAGCAGGACTCTATCCAGAACATAAGGGAGTGCTTACAGAGGGAAGAGTTTTTTTAGATAATAAAGATATAGGAGAGTATTCTATACAAGAGAGAGCTAAGAAAATAGGTATGATGTTTCAGAATACAGATACGCAGTTTTGTATGGAGAGTGTAAAAGAAGAGATCATATTTACATTAGAAAATATAAAGTTACCAGTGGAAAAAATGGATAAAAAGGTAGATGAGATATTAAAAAAAGTGGAAATATTAGAGCTAAGGGATAGAGAACTTTCTACACTTTCAGGAGGAGAGAAACAAAAGGTTGCACTTGCATCTATATTAGCATTAGAACCAGAAGTTATTATTTTAGATGAACCCTTTGCTAATGTAGATATTGATTCATCTCATGAGATAATAGATACTCTTTTAGAATTAAATAGTAAAAGAAAAACGACACTTATAATAATAGATCATAGACTATCACTTTGGAAAAATATAAATTATAATCTAATTACTTTAGATAATGGAAATAAAGTTTTAAATAAAAATATAAATCGAGAGTTAGAAGATAGTAAACCACTAAAGAAAAAAGTATATATAGAGGGAGAAAATATTTCAAATAGCATAATTGAGGTTAAAAAATTAGAATTAAGGTATGATAATAATATATTGGCTAGTAATTTATCTTTTCAAATTCCAAGAGGAAAGATAACCTCAATTATAGGAAAAAGTGGAAGTGGTAAGAGCTCACTTTTGAATATAATAGCTGGATTTGTAAAATATAGAAATGGAAGCATTTTATTAGATGGAAAAGAGTTAAAAAAAATAAGAGAACGAGAATTATTAGAAAATATAGGAATAGTATTTCAAAATCCTCAAAATCAATTTATAACTTATAAGGTTATTGATGAGATAGTTTTTACTTTAAATAGAGTGAATAAAAATAAAGAGGAAAGTAATATTCAAAAAGCAGAGCACTTACTTAAGGAGTTCAATCTTTATGAGTATAAAAATTATTCACCTTACTCATTAAGTCAGGGACAACAGAGAAAATTAGCTGTTCTCTCTATGCTGTGTGGAACACAGAAAATCTTACTTTGTGATGAGCCAACCTATGGACAGGATAATAAGACAAGTAGAGAGATTATGGAATTTTTAGTAAAAAAAGCTTCAGAGGGCTTGAGTATAGTATTGGTATCTCATGATATTAATTTAGTAGTAGAGTATTCTGATTATATCTACGAATTTAAAGATAGGGAGTTGAGAAAAGTTGAGTATGTGTAGATTAAATCCAGGTTATAAAGCTTTGACTATATTTTTAATATCTCTTATTCTATCTTTTGAATATAACTATTATATTAATTTCACAATTTTTATATTAGCTATTATATTGATGTTACTATCAAAAGTGAAGTTAAAAAAGATTTTAATCTCCTTTTTATCAGTTGTGATTATGGCTTTGGGAGTATTTTTTACTGGATATTTTTATGGAAATGGAGAAATAGGAAATAGTGTTAATGATATATCAAAGATAGTAGTAACTATTGAGAATAGAGAGAGTGGTTTACAGCTAGCAGCTAGAATTCTAGCCTATGCTGGTTTGGGATTTTTATTTGTTTATACGACTAATCCAAGACATTTTATATTGAGTCTTATGCAACAGTTTAAGTTATCAGATAAGTTTGCTTATGGGATAATGGCAGCTTATAATTTTATTCCCATTGTGAGAAGTGAGTATAAAAATATAACCTATGCCTACAGAGCTAGAGGAGTAAAGAGAAATATATTTATGCTTCCTATGCTTGTTACAGCTATAAGAGCTTCTGAAAATATAGCTATGGCTATGGAGTCAAAGGGATTTCAAGTAGGAAGTAGTAGAAGTCAATATATAAAATTAAAAGTAGATAAAATTGATTATCTACTTTTAATCTTGATGCCTTTTTTGACACTATATATTGTAATTATATTTTGAGAGTATTAGAAATTCTTTATAATATCTTCATTTAACTCTTCTATAACAGCCTTTGCAAGTTCAATAGCAGATATTAAATCATCTATTGAAGCATAAGAGTAGTGAGTGTGAATATATCTAGTTGGGATACCTAGTACTAGTACAGGTATTCCAGTCTCTGATATATGGTATTTTCCACCATTAGTAGACCCTTTTTCTCTAGCTATTACTTGATATTTTATTCCTCTTTTCTTAGCAACCTCTTTAGCAAATCTAAGAACTCTTGGATTTGATATCATAGCTCCATCTACCACTCTAAGTTGTACTCCTTTTCTAAGAGCTCCATGAGCAGATGCTCCATCTTTGAAACTATCATCAGCAGGTGAACCTTCAAATACTATAGCAAAATCAGGTTTTACTCTGTAAGCAGCAACTTGAGCCCCTCTTAATCCAACTTCCTCTTGTGAAGCAAAAGCTCCAACCACATTTACATTACACTCTTTACCTTTTAGAGATGAAAGTACTTCTATAGATGCTGCACATCCAAGTCTATTATCAAAAGCTTTAGCTCTCATAATTCCAAGTTTTTCATCATAGCTAAACTTTACATCTGGAACGATAGGATTTCCAACTTCTATTCCATAAAGTTCAGTTGTTTCTTCAAAGCTACTAGTTCCTAAATCAATAGTTAAATCTGACATTTTAGGAAGTCTACTTTTCTCCTCATCACTCATAAAGTGAGGTGGTTTAGAAGTTACAGTTCCAATGTACTTTTCTCCCTTTTCATTTTTAATTACAACACTACTAGCTGGTACATTTCCAACATACCATCCTCCTAGTGGTAGGAAGCTAATAGAACCATTTTTATTTATATTTTCTACTATAAATCCAACCTCATCTGTATGACAATCTAGAGCTACAGTAGGTTTTTTACTATCTCTTTCAGCAAGCCCAGCATATAGATTGTTTATAGAGTCTCTTTCTAAGCTTAAAAACCCTAAATGAGATTTTATCTTCTCTATAACTTCATCTTCATATCCTGGTGCACCAAATGTATTAGTTAACTCTTCAGATAATTTTATAAGTCTTTCTTTCATTTTTTTCCTCCGTTACTACTTATCAGATACCTTAAATTTTAATTCGTTGAAACGAATATATGATGTAGGTTTCATTCCTTCTATATTTTTAGTAGAAGCAACAGTGTTATTTGTATAGTACATAGGGATAACAGGCACATCAGTATAGATTATATCTGCTACTTCTTTATATAATTCTTTTCTCTTTTCAGTATTTATCTCTTTCTTAGCATCATCTAAAAGTTTATCCATTTTAGGATTTACATATTGAGAACGGTTTCCAGCTGATCCTAATTGAGAGCTGTGGAAGTTAGGATAATATCCATAATCTGCATCATAAGTAGATGGTCCCCATCCCATACTGAACATATCAAGGTCTCCTCTTCCAGTAGCTGTTAAGAAAGCTCCCCATTCTAGAGATTCAACTGTAACATCAAGTCCTATCTCTTTTAATTGAGCTTGTATTATTTCAGACATTTGCATTCTAACAGGGCTGTTACTTACACCTATAGTAAGTTTAGTACCTTTAAGTCCTTTTTGCTCTATAATCTTTTTAGCTGCTTCTGGATTGTATTCAAGAGTTTTAGAATCTACACTGTATCCAAATACTCCTGGAGCTACAAAGTTATTTGCTTTGTCAACTGATCCTAAAAGAATACTATCGATTATAGAATCTCTATCTATTCCCATAGCTATAGCTCTTCTAACATCTCTATCCTTTAAAATTCCCTTAGCGGTATTTAATCCAACATAGTTTACATTGATTCCACTTTGCTCCATATATACTAATTCAGGGTTATTCATTACTAGTCTTCTAGATTCAGCATTTAAATCTGCTGTCATATCTATCTCACCAGTTTCTAGTCCAATAACACTACTATTCTCTTCAGGAACAGCTCTAATTACAACATATTTTATACTTGGTTTTAATCCGAAGTAGTTGTCATTAGCTTCTAGAGTTATTCTATCTCCAACTTTCCAATCCTTATATTTGTAAGGTCCTGTTCCAACAGGATTTTGGAATCCAGCTATTCCCTTCTCTTCAAAGTATTTTTTACTTATAATAGAAGCAGTTTTATGGCTAAGATGAGCAAGTAGTGGAGCGAAAGGCTCACTAGTATGAATTTTTACAGTATTATCATCAATTACATCAATTTTATCTATTAAAGAATAAAGGTGAGCTACCTTAGGCAATTTTTTAGCTCTTTCTAAAGTGAATTTAACATCTTCAGCTGTAAATTTCTCTCCATTATGGAATGTTACTCCCTCATTAAGATGGAATAATATAGTTTTATCATCTAATTGCTCCCAACTTTTTGCAAGACCAGGAACAATTTTACCAGTCATTTCATCAATTTCAACTAATCTATCATATATTACAGTAATAACCCTTTGAGAGTATTGTTCTGTAGTATCTTGTGGATCTAATGTTTTACCTTCAGATATTTGAGAAAATACAAGAGTATCCTTTGGTCCTTTTGATTTACTGTCGTTATTTCCACCACAAGCTGTAAGTAGTCCTAACATCATAAAAGATAATAATATTTTTCTTCTTATTTTCAATGGAATTCCCCCTACATAATCAATTGTTTTAAAATATGTCTATATAATATCATAAATTTGGCATAATGTATAGTTTTTTTTAATTGACAGTATAAATGAAAATTTTATTTTAATTTTTAAATGGAGAATTCCAACTTTATTAACTTATATAATTGTTTTAAGTAGAAAAGTTACATACTTTTTAACATCTCTTTAACTATTTCAGCAGAATTATCAGCAGCAACCTCCACAAACTCACTGTATACCATTTCAGCACTACCATCAGCTTTATCTGATAGAGCTCTTAAAACTACAAATGGAACTCCATAAATTTCAGCAACTTGAGCTACAGCTCCACCTTCCATCTCAACGGCATCAGCGTTAAATTCTTTACCTAAAAATTGTACCTTTTCTTTATTGGCAATAAATTGGTCTCCTGTAGCTATTCTACCTATTGTAACCTTATCTTTTCCAAGAACTTTAATAGCAGACTTTTCAGCTAATTTGATAAGTTGAGGGTCAGCAGAAAACTCAATCTTACTCTCTCCAGAAAGTTGTCCCATAGGAGCACCAAAGGCAGTAAGATCCACATCATGTTGAACTAAATCCTTAGAGATAACAACATCAGCAATATTAAGGTTTCTATTGATAGCTCCAGCTACTCCAGTAAATATTATCTTGTCAGCTCCAAACTCTCTTATTACAGTATCAGCCCCTACAGCTGCATTAACCTTTCCTACTCCTGTCTTTAATAGAACAATATCCTTATTTTCAAGTTTACCCTTGTAATAAGTGATTCTACCTATTTTTTTCTCCTTAATGTTTTTCATTTGAGATTTTAAAAGATTAATCTCCTTGTCCATAGCACCTATTACAGCTACAGTTTCTCCGTAAGCAGTGACTGTTCCAAGAGCTAGTAAAGCTCCAATTAAAAATTTTTTCATTTTTTCTCCTTTATATGTAATTTATTTATTAGATTTTTATTTCTAAGTTTTTATTATTCTATTAAATTTTAAAGTTTACCCATTCTTTTGAGAATTTCTTCTACAATATCATCAGAACGATATCCAGCAAAGTACTCCTCTTTTACATTATCAAAGCCTATATTTCTATATTTAGAGGGTCTTCCAACATATCTAGTTACAAATTCAAAATTTTCATCCAATATAGCAAGTGTAGGGACAACATATAGGTCCTCAGAGATATCCAATTTCTCTCTAAGATATTTAAATCCTCTTCCTTCAGTAATAATCTTAATCTCTATATTAGGATTAATCTCTATCATTTTCATAAGGACAGGTAGAGTGGCTCTCACATATGGGCACCAAGATTCAGCACTAAGAAGGAATTTGTATCCCTTATCAAAGTTTTTGATTTTTTCAATATACTTCTCACATATAGATACATTTTTACTGATATTCTCCATCTTTTCTACCTCTCTAGCAGTAGCAATACTCATAAAAGTTTCATAGCTCATTCCTGATTCAAACAACTCTTTGTAATCCATCTCAATTCCTCCATTTTAATATTTAACTTTTTTTAGTACACACTTAATAGCTTCCTCTATAGATTTAAATCCTCTTATCTCCTCTTTTGATACTAAAGAGTTTATCTCCTTTTGACTATATCCCAGAGCTTCAAGAGCCTCATATAACTCATCTTCAATAGTGAAACTTTCAAATAGATTTTCCTCTTGAGTAAATAGATTTCCTATGGCTTTTAATTTTCCTTTTAAATCCAATATTACCTGTTGAGCTTTTTTCTCTCCAAGCTTAGGAACTCTCTTTAGAGTGGCATAATCATTTTCAGCTACAATCTTTCTAAGTTGCTCCACATCAAAGGTAGACATTATAGAAAGGGCAAGAGAGACTCCTACTCCCTTCACACCTAAAAGCATCTCAAATAGGTTTCTCTCTCTTTCCTCTAAAAATCCAATCAGCTTAAAAGCGTCTTCCTTTATGTAGTTAAATATATATAATCTAATATTTTCACCAGTCTTTATCCTATCATAAACTCTTAATGATATATTTACCTTGTACCCTACCCCATTTACATCTAGGGCTAGGTAATCTGGTTTTTTGTACTCAACACAACCTCTTAAATATTCAAACATCAGTTACTCTCCTCATTATTTTAGAAAATTATTTTTTTAGGTTAACTTCCTCTTCAGCTACCTCTAAAAGCTCTTTCTTCTTTCTACCTCTTTTTTTAGGTACAGGTATAATTTTACTCTCAACATTAGCACTCTCTAACATTCTTTTGATATATTTTCCTGTGTAGCTTTCCTCTACCTTGGTAATATCCTCTGGAGTTCCACAGGCAACAACAGTTCCCCCTCTATCTCCACCATCAGGTCCAATATCTATTATATAGTCAGCTGTTTTAATAACATCTAGATTATGCTCAATAATTACAACACTATTTCCCTTCTCTACAAGTCTATTGAGAACTTCCAATAGTTTTCTAATATCCTCAAAGTGTAGTCCAGTAGTTGGCTCATCAAGTATATAGATAGTTTTTCCCTTAGTCATTTTAGATAATTCAGTAGCTAATTTTATCCTTTGAGCCTCTCCTCCAGACAGTGTAGTGGCAGGTTGTCCAAGCTTTATGTAGTCAAGTCCTACATCTATCAATACTTTTAATTTTCTCTCAAGGGAAGGAATATTTTGGAAGAACTCATAAGCTTCAGCCACACTCATATTTAAGACCTCAGATATGTTTTTTCCCTTATAGAAAACATCTAATGTTTCCTTATTGTATCTTTTACCCTTACACACCTCACACTCAACATATACATCTGGAAGGAAATTCATCTCTATTTTGATAATTCCAGCTCCTTGACAAGCTTCACATCTTCCACCCTTTACATTGAATGAGAATCTTCCCTTTGTAAATCCATGAGCCTTAGCGTCTTTAGTTTCAGCAAAAAGAGTTCTGATATCATCAAATATCTTTGTATATGTAGCTGGATTAGAACGAGGTGTTCTACCGATAGGGCTTTGGTCAATATTGATAACCTTCTCTAGATACTCAGTCCCCTCAAGTGCTTTGTACTCCAATGGATAAAGTTTTCCCTTGTTCAATTTATTAAATAGTACTGGGAAAAGTGTATGGTTGATAAGAGTAGACTTTCCACTTCCACTCACTCCAGTGACAACTGTCATCACACCTAAAGGAATCTCAACATCTATATTTTTTAAGTTATTTCCCTTTGCTCCAATGATTTTTAAAGATTTATCCCAACTACGTCTAGAACTAGGTACCTCTATCTTTAACTCCCCTTTCAAATATTTTCCAGTCAGTGATTGAGAATTTTCCATTACCTCTTTTGGTGTTCCATGAGCCACTATCTCTCCACCATAAGCTCCAGCTCTAGGTCCAATATCGATTATCTCATCAGCTTGTAGCATAGTATCCTCGTCATGTTCTACAACTATAAGAGTATTTCCTAAGTCCTTTAGTCTTCCAAGGGTAGCTAATAACTTATCATTATCCTTTTGATGTAACCCTATACTTGGTTCATCTAGTACATAGAGTACTCCAGTTAACCCTGAACCAATCTGAGTAGCAAGTCTTATCCTTTGTGACTCTCCACCAGAAAGAGTCTTAGTTTCTCTACCAAGACTTAGATAATCAAGACCTACATTTATCATAAAGGATAATCTCTCTCTTATCTCCTTAAGTATCTCTTTGGCAATTTTTTCCTGTTTAGGTGTGAGAGTTATCTGATTGAAAAAACTTAAGGCGTCCTTTATACTCATGTCACATAGCTCCATAATATTTTTGTCTCCAACAGTTACAGCCAGTACTTCAGGTTTTAATCTCTTACCATTACATACCTTACAAACTCTCTCAATCATATACTTATTCTCAATCTCTTCCTTCATAGCATCAGAGAAAGTTTCATAGTATCTTCTCTCTAGATTTTTTACTGCTCCCTCATACTCCTTGTATCCGTGGAATTGGAAGTCATCTCCCTCATAGTCGAATCTAAATTTCTCGTTAGCCCCATGAAAAACTATATCTAAATCTCTTTTACTCATCTCTTTTATAGGCTTAGATATATCAATGTTGAAGGCTTTAGCCATAGCTTTAAAAATCTCCCAACTATAACCTTTTCTACTAGATGCTCCGGGGATATACATTCCACCATCTAATATAGATAGTTCCTCATCCTCTATCAGTTTATTCTCATCTACTTCAAGTTTTTTTCCTATACCCTTGCACTCTGGACAAGCACCGAATGGAGCATTGAAAGAAAATAGACGAGGAGTTAAATCTGGAATACTCACCTCTTCATGCTCTGGACAGGCATAGTTTTCACTGTAACTAAAATCCTCTCCGTTTACATTTAGTATGATTTTTCCATTAGAAAGTTCAGAAGCACTCTCTACTCCCTGTGTAAGCCTACTTTGAAACTCTTTATCCTCTTTTTTTAACACAAGTCTATCAATTACAACCTCAATGTTATGCTTTTTATTCTTATCTAGTGTTATCTCATCTTCTAAATAAAGAATCTCCCCGTTTACTCTAGCCCTCACAAATCCTTTCTTTAAGAGGTTTAGAAAAAGATTTTTATGAGTTCCCTTTTTATCCTTAATTACTGGAGCAAGAACTATCATTTTGTTCCCTTCCTGAAATCTGTCTAGGGCTCCTTCAACTATCTCCTCAATACTCTGTTTCTCCACAGGTCTATTACAAACTGGGCAGTGAGCAGTACCAATATGAGCAAATAAAAGTCTCATATAGTCATATACTTCAGTGATAGTTCCCACTGTAGAACGAGGGTTTCTGTTAGTTGTTTTTTGCTCAATAGAGATAGCAGGGGCAAGTCCCTCTATGCTATCTACATCTGGCTTAGTCATCTGTCCTATGAACTGTCTTGCATAGGCTGATAAACTCTCTACATATCTTCTTTGCCCCTCAGAATATATGGTGTCAAAGGCTAGAGAGGATTTTCCACTTCCACTTACACCAGTGATGACTACAAACTTATTTTTTGGAATTTCAATATCTATATTTTTCAAATTGTGCTCTCGAGCCCCTTTAATAACTATCTTATCCAACATATAATTTTCACCTCA
>JAHLFN010000065.1 GCA_018883725.1 Candidatus Fusobacterium pullicola
GTAATGGATGCTAAAGATAATTTTATAGCTTCAAGAATGATGTTTAATTTCTTGAATAATACTTTAATAACAAACTTTTGGGATAAAATAGATAAACCAACTAATAGTAATCTTATTAAGAATTTTAAAGACAGTATAAATATATGGCTAAATGGCTTACAAGCTTCTGGAATGTTAATAGGTGGAAGAATAGAATTTAGAGCAGAAGATAATCCTAAAACATCACTTTTAGATGGAAAAGTAAAGTTTAAAATTTATTTTAGTCCAGCATTGCCTATGGAATATGCTGAATTTGATTGTGAGATAGATACAGATTATTATAATAATTTATTTTCAGCTTAAAAATACAGTTTAAGGAGTGATAAAAAATGAAAATACCAGAAAAAATAGCAAACTATCTGCTATATGTTGATGGTTCTAGAGATCAAACTGCTTTGGTAGATGTTGATTTACCCGATATCCAATTTATGACAGAAACAATATCAGGAGCGGGGATAATGGGTGAAATGGAGTCAATAACCCCTGGGCATACCTCAGTTCTTACTTTAGCTCTAAATATTAGAGCTATAATTGGGAATGATTTCAAGGTATTGGAACCGAGAGCTTATAACTTGGAAATAAAAGCTGGGATACAGTCATATGATGAAACTGAAGGGAAAATAACGACAGGAAAATTAAGTATTATGGCGAGAGGAATTCCAAAAGGATTTTCATTAGGAAAAGCTTCAGTTGGAAAAGCAACCGATAGTAAAAGAGAATTTACTATTAATTATTTGAAAATTGAATATGATGATACAGAGGTTCTTGAGTTAGATAAGACAAATATGATTTTTAGACTTAATGGAATTGATTATTCAGCAGATTTAAGAACTGCTATGGGAATGTAAGGGGGATAAATGCAATTAAGTAGACCAATTGTTATAAAAAATATTGATGGAACTGAAAAAAGAATAGAAGAAGTAAATATAACTAAAGAAAACTTTACTGCAAGATCCATATTAGAAGCAGAAAGAGAATTTTTACTAAATGAAGGATTTGGATTACCTACAAATGTTCCATTTGAAAATTTAAGAGCTTATCAAGGATATATAGCAGCTAAGATAATAGGATGTAGATATAATGAATTGATAGGATTACCAGGAGATGACTTTTTAAAAATTACGGCAGTGATAAAGGGTTTCTTAGATGGCTTGGATTGGGAAATCTTAACGGATCTGATATCAGAAAAGTCGGACTCATTATTGCAAAAGAAACGAGAACAAGTTTAGAGTACTGGCTAGACCTTCCAATTTACGAGTGGGCGGAATGGCTAGAAACTATTAATGAAATACTAGATGAGAAAAATAAATAAGTGGTTGCTCTTACTATGGTTATATAGTATACTCATAGTAAGAGGTGAGATAGTATGATAACTAGCTTAAAAGAAGAATGGCGAAGAGTAAGAACAGATATGAAAAAAATTTCTTTAGAATATAAGAAAAAGTCTATTAAAGATAGAGAAAGAATAGAAAAAGAAGCATATGAATCCTCAAAAAGAGTTGATGAATATCTAGCTGGAAATAAAGATATAAAATTGACATTTCTTGAAAAATTCATAATGATTATTCCCAAAGTATTTTTGGTTATAGCTATTTTATTCTGTATTGTTCTAGCTGTATTAGGAGCTTTTTATTGGGTAGGAATTACAGTAGCTCTATCTATAATAGTTGGATGTATACTATCAAAAATAATTTAAAATAACAATTTTTTAAACCACTTATTCAATGAGTAAGTGGTTTTTTTATTTGGAGGAAAAATGGCATTGAAGGAACTGGCAATATCTATTGGGATAGGAGCTGCATTATCTACAAGTTTTAGTAAAAATATTAAAAATGCTGGAACTTTGATGGATCAATTAAAAAATAAAACCTCAGAGTTAAAAAAAACTCAAAGAGATTTAAAAAAATATGAAAATATGCAGCTGATTAGAAAAGAAACTAGAAATGAAATAATTTATTCACAAAAAGAGTTAGCAAAATTAAAAACAAGACTTTTTGAAGTAGATAAAGAGGGAAGAACTTTAAAATCAACTTATTCTTCATTAGAAGGAGAAATAATTCAACTTACCTCTCAAAAAAAAGCACTTACTAATAGAATGTCTAGAATTTCAAAAGAAATGAAAGAAGGAAAAGGAGATAATAAAGCTCTTGCAAAAGAATATAAAAATTTGAGCCAAGAGGCTAAAAATATTACTTCAAAATTAGTCCCTTTAGAGAATGAATTAGAAAAAACAAAAAAAGAAATAAGTGCTAATTCTAAAGAAAGCAATAATTTAGGAAAACAACACCTTAATTTAGAAAATAAAATTCAATCATTAAGGGAAAAGCAAAAGAAAAATATAAATGAAATTAGAGAGACTACAAAGCAGTTAAAAGAACAGAATATCTCAATTAAAGATACAGCAAAATCTTATGAAGAACTTGAAAAGAAAGCAAGTGCATATAATAAAGCTTTAGAGAAATATCAAAAAGCTGAAGCTATAAAAGAAAAAGGCAAGAAAATAGCAACTTATGGAAATCTACCTTTAAAAGCTGCTGGAGTTGCAACTGTTGCTGGGGCTGGATTTATTTCAGAAGCTATAAAAACAGAAACAGCTTTTGCAGGAGTAAAAAAACAATTTGACTTTGAAACAGCTGAAGAAGAAGCTAAATTTAAAGAGGATTTAATAAAACTTGTCTCTGAAAAAAGAGTAGCTGTTTCCTTAGAAGAATTATATGATATGGCTGCCAATGCTGGTCAAAGTGGATTAAATAAAGATGAAGCAGTAGGCTATATAGAAGCAGCTGCTAATATGGGAATGGCTTTTAATATGAGTAGAGAACAAGCTTCGGAATATATGTTCGCCTGGAGAAATACCTTTGGTATGGATCTAAACCAATTAAAAGAGTTAAATGATCAAATTAATACTCTAGGGAATAATACAGGAGCTAGTGAAATTAAGATAGCAGAATTTATAACTAGAATGGGAAATCTTCCAACTGTAGTAGGAATGGCTACGAATCAAACAGCAGCCCTCGGAGCTTCATTGATGGAAATGGGAATGGCACCAGAGATAGCAGCAACTGGAGCAAAAAGGTTATTAACAATTTTAAATAAAGGAAAAGCTGCCACTGGAAGTGAGATAAAAGCATTAGATATATTAGGTTTAGATGCAGAATATTTAGCAAAAGATACATTAAAAGATCCAGAAAAAGCTTTAGAAAAAGTATTTTTTAGGCTGAGTAAACTACAAGAACATGAGCAAGGTGCAGTTATGACTATGCTATTTGGAGAAGAGGGAAAAGTAGCAGCTGCAAATATAATGGGAGCTTTTGATAGATTAAAAAGAAATATAAATTTAGCAAAGGACTCTAATATTTATTCAGGAGCTACAAACAAAGAAGCAGAAGTTCAAAAAAATACAACTGCTAATCAACTCCAAGTTTTAAAAACAGAATTTGACGCTATTAAAGCAGAATTAGGAACAGAATTACTTCCACTTGTAAAAGAAGGTGCAACATATCTTAAAGTATTTTTAGAAAAGCTTTTAAAAATGATGAAAGAAGATCCAGAAGGTTTGAAAAGAATGGTAAAACTTTTTGTTTATGGAACAGGAGCTTTATATGGATTTGGAGGAGCTTTAAAACTTATAGGTGGTTTATTACAAGGTTATGCTGGTATTATTAATTTAATAGGATTAGCAACAGAAAAAGAGTTGGGTATTAAGACTATAAAAGTTACTAAAATGATGATACAACAATTTAAAAACTTAGGAAGTACTGGACTTCAAGTAGGAAAGGTAATAGGAACAAGTGTATTGACTAGTGGTAAAGTTATAGCTAGTGGGATAATTAAGTTTACAGGAATAGGAATTAAATATTTAAAATTATTAGGAAGCACTGGACTTCAAGTAGGAAAGATGATAGGAACAGGAATATTGACTAGCAGTAAATTTATAATAGGTGGATTGGCTAAATTAGGAAGTCTTGGTATGGCTGCTTTAGCTAGTCCTGTTACTTGGGTTATTTTAGGAATAACAGCTTTAATTGCAGCGGGATATATGCTGTATAAAAATTGGGATACAGTTAAAGAAAAAGCAGTCCAGCTCAAAGATAAAGTAATAGAATTAGTAGATAAATATTGGTATTTACTTGGTCCTATTGGTTATATGATTAAAGGTGGAAAAGCTTTATATGAAAACTGGGATACTATAAAACTAAAAGCTGGAGAGTTAAAAGATAGAATTGTAAATATGGTCACTGGAGCAATTGAACAATTTAATGTTTTTAAAGAAAAAAGTTTAGCAATACTAGGAATACCTTTTGAGTGGTTAGATAAAAAAATAGAAGGAATAAAAGAAAAAGCGGAACATATGCTTGATGGAGTATTAGAAATTTATGAAAAAATAAAGAATTTCAGTGTAACAGATAGCATAAAAAATGGATTTTCATGGATTGGAGATCAATTTGGCATTCCACAATTTGCAACAGGAGGAGTAGTCAATTCTCCAACTCTTGCTTTAGTAGGAGAAGGGAGAAGTTCTGAAAGTATAATTCCACATGAAAGGACTCCTAAAAGTTTAAACCTTTGGCAAAAAACGGGAGAATTACTTGGAACCTATAATCCTACTTCTACAACTAACAATAATTCAAGTACAGCTATAACTCTTTCTTATTCTCCAACTATTTATACTAATAATAATCAAAGTCTAGAAGCTACTTTGAAAAAAGATAAAGAGGATTTTGAGAGATGGTTTAAAGAAAGTATGAATAAATATGAAAGGGAAAAATTCAGGAGAGGACATGGAAGATAAAATATATATAACAGTACTTGGAGATACCTGGGATAGTATTTCTTATAAGCTATTTGGAGATTCAAAATTATATAATACTTTATTAGAAAAAAATTTAGAACATCATGGAACTTTAATTTTTGAAGCTGGAATTGAAATAAAATATCAAGAAATTCCTAAAACTTATGAAGAGAAAGTAGCACCTTGGAGAAGAAAATGAATCTAAGTGAAGAAATAAAAAAAGTAGTTTCTAACAGTAGAAAATTAAAGTTAAAAGTATTATATGAAAATACAGATATTACTAAGTATATAGACCAGGATTTAATCAGTTTTAGTTACTCGGACTCTTTAAATGAATTTGACACACTAGATTTAACTATTCATAATAGAGAATTGTTATGGATGAATGACTGGAATCCTTTGAAGGGAGATAAGCTTGAATGTTGGTTATATTTATGTAATTGGGAAACTAATAGTGAAGTAGAAATATATATTGGAACCTTTTATATAGATAGAGTCTCTTATTCTGGACCTCCAGATATAGTAACTATATCAGCTTTATCTGTAGATATTGTTTCTAATATTATGGATGATAAAAAAAATAGAGTTTGGGAAGCTGTAACTTTTGAAAAGATAGCTAGAGATATTGCTAAAGAATGTAGTCTTGAACTTATATATGAGTGTGATTTTAACAGAGAATATAAAAGAGTTGAGCAAAAGCTTGAATCTTATTTTAACTTTTTAAAGAGATTAGGAAGTGAAATAGGAATAATTATCAAGCTATATAATGATAAATTAATCATATTTGAAGAAAAAGTATATGAAGAAAAAGAATATAAATTTATTTTTCATAGAAATAATATTAAAAGTTATTCATTAGAAACTGATGATACAGATACATATGCTGGGTGTAAAATCACTTATTATGATAGTTATCTAGGAGAAAAAATAGAAGAGAGTTTTTTTACAAAGCAAAGACCAGGATATAAAAGAAATACTCAAAGAGTGTTATTTATTAACCAGGAGAAAGAGCCGCCAGGAGAGACTAAAGCAAAAAAAAGAGAGTATTTATCTAAAGTAGCTGAGAAAGCTTTGAGGGAGAAAAATAAACAGGCTATAAGAGGAACAATAGAAGTTATAGGTAAAGAGGAACTTATATGTGTAGGAGATGCTATATTTTTAGAAAATTTTGGTATTTTTACGGGGAAATATTTAATAACAAGTATAAATACTGATTTAAAAATATATGATTTAACTTTAGAAATAAGGATGGTATTAGATGAGTGAAATAAGATATGGAACAGTATCTCATATATTTCATGATGAGGGGCGAGTAAAAGTAGAATTTGAAGATTTAAATATTTCAAGTGCTATTCTTACAGTATTTCAAGGAAGAAACCAAGGTGTTAAACAGTATAGTATGCCCAAAATCAATGAAAAAGGACTTTGTTTAATAGCGGCAACAGGAAATAGTGGATATTATTTAGGAAGTGGTTATAATATCAAAGATCCTGTAATGGAAGAGGCAGGAGAGGGAAAATATATAACCATATATCCAGATGGAACTAGGATAATATTTGATGAAAACACCTCTAAATTATATGTAGATTGTAAAAAAAATATAGAAATAATCTGTCCTAAAATATCAATCACAGGAAACATAAATATCAAAGGAGATATAATCGTAGAGGGCGGAATAACAACAACTGAAGATATCCAAGCGGATGGAGTTTCATTAATAAATCATAAAACAACGGGAATTAAGGCAGGTGGAGATATATCAGGACCCCCTCAAAAATAAGAAAGGAGAAACATTACTATGGTTGTAGGAAGTTTAGGTAAAGTAATCTTTGCTTGTAGTAATTTTTATATTAAAACTCTTGACTCTTTAAATAGAGATATAAATTACAGATGGATAGAACATCAAATAATAGGGAGTAAACCTAAGCTTCAATTTGATGGAGTAAATTTGGAAAATATAAAATTTAATATACATTTAAATGCTGCTTTTAATGTGAATCCTGCTAAATCAGCTCAAGAGTTAAAAGAGTATGGAGCAAAGGGAGAGAAACTTAGGTTTATTCTAGGAGGGAAAGTTATTGGAACTTATGTTATAGAAAATATTTCAGAAGTATATAAAAGTTACACAGGGTTAGGGACTGTAACAAAAATTGATTTATCTCTTCAATTAAAGGAGTATAACTAAACTAATGGAAATGCAAATTACTCAAAATGAAAAAGAATATATATTTAAACCTAAAAATTCGAGTAAAGAAATTGCTCAAAATATAGAAAATATAGTGACTAGAGTGAAAGGAAATATTCCCCTAGCAAGACATAAAGGAATAATAGTAGAAAATGTTGATAAACCTCAACTTGTTATAGAAGCAGAGATGACCGCTGATACAGTTGAGGAAATAGAAAGAGAAGAAAAAAGATTTAAAGTGTCTGAAATTAATTTAACATCTAACAATGGAATAAAGACGCTAGTTCAAGCTAGTGTGAAAGGAGAAATAATAGATGATTAAATTTGTAGATGAAAATGTTGATAATGTTGAAAAAACTATAAAAGAAGGTTATGAGGAAATAATGGGAGTAACCATAAAAGATGGGGATCCTATTAATGACTTTATCGGATGGGTAACTTATATTTTTAGTATTATAAAAAATGATATTAACTATACAGGGAGAATGAACTTATTAAGATATTCAGAAAATGAGTATTTAGAAGCATTAGGAGAGCTTGTAGGAGTAGAAAGAATACAAGAAAAAGGAGCAAAGGCAACAGTTAAATATACTTTTTCTAAGATATTTCCTAATGTAGTAACTATCCC
>JAHLFN010000066.1 GCA_018883725.1 Candidatus Fusobacterium pullicola
AATATACCATAAGTTCCCATACTTCACTAGCACTTAAATTACTTCCAAATCTTACGTTATCAGTTATTCTTACTGCTACATCTTCTTGATTAAAAATCTTTTCAAGGGTTTCTAATCCCTCTTCTCCAGTATGTTTAAGAAGTTCTCTTATCATAAAATTAGAGCTTGTGTTTATCCAATAAGATTTTAACTCTCTCTCTTTTACAAAATTTAAAATACTCCAAGGATTATATATCTCCTCTTTTCCAAAACTATATCCATCATACCATTTTTTCACCTCTGGCATCTCATATCCTAGTTCATAATAATCTAATATAGTTTTTACTTCTTCTTCTATTAAACCAAAACTTTGGCTATAAGTATTTTCTAATGTCGTATATTTATTCTTAATTATAAAAAATGTTGCTTATAATCCGTTGTTTTAAATCCTACAAACTGATATTATAAGTTTAAATATTTTTAATAGGTGATTTATTATGATTACTCATAGTTTTGGAAATAAAATAAAACAACTTAGACAAAATTTAGGATTAAGCCAAGAAAAATTTGCATTAAAAATTGAAATGGATAGAACATACTATTCCCAAGTTGAAGCTGGCAAAAGAAATATTTCATTAGAAAATATTTATAAAATAGCTAAAGGATTTAATATTTCTTTGGAAGAGTTATTTAAAAATGTCAAATAAAATAAAAGTTTTTAAAAGGAGGAATAATGGATAATATTCAAGAACAAATTAGATTAATTATTTTTGAAGAATTTTCAAAATTATTAAAAAACATTGAAGGAGATTTTAAAAAAAATTATATCAAAAAAAATTATAATTTTTTACTCAACCAACTTGATGCCAAAACAACTGCAAATATGGTTTTTGTAAGTAGTTTTGAATCAAAAAGTGGATTTGCTATAGAAGCATGTGCTAAAAGAATTGCTAGAATTAGATATGGCGAAAAAAATGTTCCTACTATTGTTAATCCTAATAACTTAAAACATACAATTGATGAAAAATATATTAATGGTCAAATTATTGTTACCGATATTAATATTGAAGATGGTAATTTAAAAGGAGAAATTTCAGCTTTTCGTGCTAATAATATTTCTAAAGGTAAAGGAAAAGCAAAACAAACTAGTACTGTTAATCAAACTACTATAAAATCTCTTTTAGATACTGCTAAAAAATATAAAACTCCTGGTGTGATTTATACTAAACCTGTTGATTTAGCATTTTTTGATGGAGTTAATTGGAATATCATGGAACTTAAAGCTGGAGGGGATTTAGATAGTTCTAACGCTCCTTCTAATGTAGAAAAACTATTAACTATTTACACTGGTCTTAATTATTATAATACTAAGGTATTCTTTGCTACACTGTATAATAAAGATGGAGAAGGAAATACATGGACTGGAGCTGTTAAAAAGCACTTAGCATATCCTGAAATGTTTTTAATTGGAAAAAACTTTTGGGAATATATTTTACCAAAAGAAATTGATTTTGAAGAATTTACTAAAATTTACAAAGAAACATTATCTGAATTAGATTTAAACAATAGAATTAATGAAATGATTAAAGAGTGTTTAAGATGAATACTTTTGAATTATTCAATGAAGATTGTTTAAATCAAATAAAAAATATTCAAAATCATTCAATAGATTTAATCTTAACTGACCCTCCGTATAATATTGCTAAATATTCTACGGGAGATATTTTTCTTCCTAATAGAAGTCCATTAAATAATAGTATTGCAACATGGGATTTAGTTGAAATTAATCCCGTTGATTTTTTAGTTGAATTTAAAAGAATTTTAAAACCAACTGGAAATATATTTATTTTTACAAGTTATAATCTTTTAGGAAAATGGCATGATGTCTTTGATAAAGAATTTGATACCTTTCAGTATTTTATTTGGCATAAAACCAATCCTACTCCTAAAATTTATAAAAATGGTTTCTTGAATAGTTGTGAATTGATTATTTGTCTTTGGAACAAAGGACATACTTGGAATTTTACAAAACAAAATGAAATGCACAATTTCTTTGAAAGTCCTATTTGTATGAGGCCTGAAAGACTACAAAATCCAAAACACCCAACTCAAAAACCTATAAAATTATTACAACATCTTATTAAGATTGGAAGTAATGAAGGAGATTTAGTCTATGACCCATTTATGGGAGTTGGCTCTACTGCTATCGCTTGTCTTAAATTAAATAGAAATTTTATTGGTTGTGAAATTGATAAAAGCTATTTTGAAGCTACAAAAAATAGAATTAATAAGGAGATGACCAAAAATGCTTGAAAACCATCATAAAGCAATTATAGAGGAAATTTTTAATGAAGAAATAGATAACTTTATAAAAAAAATGTCTTCAAAACCTTTTGAGAAAAATAATTTTATTATGAATAATCTTAATAAAACATTTAAAATTTACTCTTCTCTTGCAAGGTCTTTTGACAGTACTTTAGGAAATACTTTCCAAATAATTGCTCAAAAAATTGCACAATATATGTACACTGGAAAATATAAAAATTTACAGTATAGTGGATTTTATAAAGTTTTTAGAAGTTTTGATAATGAAAATAATATATTTTTTCAATTTCATCCAGATAAATTTCCTTTTCAAAAAAGAGAAATTTATCCAAATTATTGTAATTGTTCTAGTATTCCTTATCAAAAAAATAAATTTCATCATTTAATAGATATTTCCAATGATTTTTTTTACTATTCAATAGTTAGTGACGTTATTTTACCTGAAAAAGGAGCTGACCTTGTTATTAACCTCAATAATAGATATTATATCATAGAAATAAAATTAGGTGGGAATTTAGATAATAAAAAACTAGAAAGTGAATATAATGCTTTAAAAAAATATCAAGAGAAAAATTATCCTAATAATAATAATGTTTCTCTTTGTTTAGGAACTGTTTATGCTGAGGAAGACGTTAAAATTAAACTTTCTTCACATTTTAAAAGTAATTTTTCCGAACCAAATCATTACTTGTTTCTTGAAGAAGATTTTTGGAATTTTATTTGTGGTAATCATGAAGATGGATATTCTGTTATTAAAGAAATATACCTTAAAAATATAAATAAAATCAATGCTTTTTTAGAGGAGCGTTTAATGAGTATTAAATAATTCAACAAATATAGTATAATCTCTTTCTAAAGAGATTATACTATAGAAATATATTTACATATAATTTGTTATAATTAAATGTTCAACTCCTCTTTCATTTCTACTTCTAACATTATAAGTATAATTTTTATCAAAACTTAAAATATTAAAATCTTTTTCATATAAATTATATATAAAATCTGTATTTTTTATAACTAATAAAAATTTTGCAGGAACTTTTTTTAAAGTTTTATATAATCTTTCCTGGTCTTTTTTATTAAATTCCCTTCCTTCATAATCAGAAAACTCTGTATCATATGGTGGGTCTAAAAAAATAAAATCATTTTCTGTCAACTCCAAATTATCTATAAATTCTTCAAAATCTTTACATTCAATATTAGTTGTTCTAAATAAATTTTGAGTTTCTTTCTTCAATAAATTATTAATTTTTTCATTAAAATTTTTTCCGTTATAACTAATCCCTCCATATGGAATATTAAATTCACCTTTAGAATTATATCTAAACATTGAACCATAACAGTACTCCCTTATGAAATAAAAATTAGCAATTTTATAAGCATTTGAAACTACTATTTTATCCAACATAACTTCATTATAAATATCTCTAAAATACATATATAAACCACTCATAAATCCAGTTATCAAATTCTCTCTTAAGTCCTTTTTAGTAAATGGAGCTTTTTCTTCATTTTTTTTAGTTCTTTTAAATTTGTCAAACACATTTTTTTTCAATATTTTTTCAAATCTTTCTGTATTTAAAATTATTTTTTCATCATAAGTGTTTGCCGATATTTTCTTTATATATTTTTTTAAATTTTGTTCATCTTCTTCATCATAATAATTATTTAATAATTCTATATCTTTACTAACAGTATCTAATAATAAATTCCAAATTAAAGAATATTTTTTTAAGTACTCTATGAACTCTTCATTATTTTCTTTTATCATTTTATAAAAAAGTATTAGATTTGAAGATACATCATTGATATAAGCCTTATTTGGCTCTAAGTAAAAAAATACTGCTCCTCCTCCAAAAAAAGGTTCTATATATTTATCAAATTTAGGGATTAATTTTTCAAAATTTTTTATTTCTCTTCCTTTTCCCCCAGGCCACTTTATTAATGGTTTCACTTTAACTCCTCCTATAAATTTATACAAATAGATTTATATTGTATCATAATTATTAAAAAAAACAATCTTTATTTTTTAATTAATTTATTTTCTTCTTATACAAACATCTATTGAAATAATCCTCTTTTAAACTCCTTTAATCCCTTTAGCTCTTTCTCTATACTTTCTATTTTACCATCTATTGAAGATAGAAAATAGTTATTTTTTATTATTCTCAAAGTACTGGAAATAATAATTTTATATCTTTTAATGTTTCTTGTCCAACATTGTATCTTGTACTTCCTCCTGATTTTGAAGTTATTTTATTTCTTGCTAAATTAGTTTTTAAAAGTTTATTTAAAAAAATAGGGATATATTCTCTTATTTTTTTTCCTCTTATAACAAATCCACCAAAAGTTGCTATATTTTTTTTATCTAAATATACATCAGCCATTCCTACTTCTTCCCTAGTTTCAGAGCTTCTTTGAAAAAGTATATCTCTATAAGTCACAGAATATTTTTCTAATGTATTATTATCTATATCAACTTTCCCAATAATATTATCATAAGTTATAAAGTCATTATTTAAAATATCCAAGACATTTATAAATTTAATCCCTTTTCCATATTGCTCTTTTGAAGCATTTACCCCATTTTTAACTTCTAATATATCTCCCAGTTTCTTCTCTTTCCACTCATCACTAAACTCTTTAAATCTTAATTTTGGTACTTTTCTCATTTGGTTATACTCCAATCTCTTTTAATATTTTATCTAACCAATTAGGTACTTTATCACATACTTTTATATATGAATTTGAAAATTTACTATAGCATAATTTACTAATGGAAGAATTTCCTTTAAATTTTCAAATATATAGTATATCCTTTTTCTTTTACTTCTTTAATTGCTTTTAATATATTTTTCCCTGTTAAGGTTGTTTCTTGATTGAAAGATATATTTTTTCAATACATTCTTTTTTTAATTTTAAAGCTATTCTTCATGCTTTTACTTGATCTTGATTACTTCTCCAATCTCCAATATTTCTAACTATTTCATCTGTATTAATTCTTATACCTAAATCTAAATCAGGAATAATAGTATTATATAGAGTTGATTTCCCAGCTCCATTTACTCCAGCAAAAATAACATAATTGGGCATTAGTATACTCCTTTCGCTATTAATTTTTCTTGAAGTAATTGAGTTTTTAATTCTTCCAACTTTAAATAAAATATTTTTTCTTCTTCAGTTTCAGCTTTTTCTATCATTTTATTAATATCATAAGTAGATAAATGAATAATGTAATCATATAAATTTTTACTATCTTTAAATTCTATCATAATTTCTACCTCCATTATATTACAGGAGCTTTTATTCCAAGCTCATCACAAAAAGATTTAATAGTCTTGTCTATTTCTCTCATTTCCTCATCAATTTTACCTATCTTTTCTACTATCTCATCTAAGTTGATTTCCTCTTCCTCTTCAAAGGTATCTACATATCTAGGGATATTTAGGTTGTAATCATTCTCCTCTATCTCCTTCATACTTACCTTTTTAGAGTACTTCTCTATCTCCTCTCTATTTACATAGGTATTTACAATTTTATCTACGTCCTCATCTCTTAAGTAGTTTTGATTTTTAGCCTTTTCAAACTCATTAGAAGCATCTATAAATAGGATATCATCATCAGCTTTTCTATTTTTCTTAACTACTATTATACAAGTAGGTATTGATGTACCATAGAAAATATTTGGTGGTAATCCTATTATTGCATCTATATAGTTTTTATCTTTCAATAGGTACTTTCTAATTACTCCCTCACTTGCTCCTCTAAACAGTACTCCATGAGGAACTATTACAGCCATAATACCATCATCTGCTAATTGATAAATCATATGTTGAATGAAAGCAAAATCAGCCTTACTACTTGAAGCTAGTTTTCCATAAGAAGAGAATCTCTTATCTGATAAAAAGCTTTCTTTAATTGAACTCCCGGCTTTTTTAACTCTATCTGTGTAAGAGGAATTCCATTTATTAAAATAGTTACATCATATCTATTCTCATACTGCCCTCTCATTGTAATTTGATTAGTTACTTGAAATATGTTATTTCCCATACTCTCTTTATCTATGAAAGAGATATATTTCATCTCTCCACTATCAGTCATCAACTCATATCTATCTCTAAGTTTCTTAGCTTTTTCAAAAATACTTCCTCCAGCAAGGTGTATCTGTATCTTCTTAAACTCTGAGTCACTCAATTTTAGTCCATTAAATTTTTCAATCTGTTTTCTAAAATTAGCTCCCAACTCTTCCTCATTTTTTATATTAACAATCTCATACCCTTGTGAAGATAGTTGCTCTATCAATTTTTTCTCTAATTCTTGTTCTGACATTCTCCCCACCCTTTTTTTATATATTTTTTATATTTTATCATATTATTCCAGTTTTTAACTCACTATTTTTTCAAAAAATATGAAAAGAGGAGCCTACTATTGTACAACTCCTCTTCCTATAATTTTCTATTACCCTAAATTTATTAGAAAATTTTATTAATTTTTTCTACATTAATATTTATAGAAGATACTTCCACCAATAAACTCTTTAAGAATAGAGTCATCAGGTACTAAATCAGCTTTTATATCTACAAAGCAGTATAAAAATCTCATTATTCTTTTAGCCTCTTCATAATATGGGCTACTTGGACTTATCTTAATCAACTCTCTTAGAGCATAGCTTTTTAAAACTCCTAACTCATATACAAGATTACTATTGAATAGTGCATCTGCCTCCTCTTGATAAGGGAATATGTGTCTCTCTTCTCCTTTTCTTACGATAGACCACATAGCTAGAGTTCCCTCTCCCTTCTCCTCTCTTGAAAGGCTATCTCTTACCAATCTTCTAATCTCTCTTACATCACTTGTAGATATTCTATTGTGTTTATCTATATTTAATTGAGTTAAACAACTTATATATATTTTAAACTTATTCTCTCTTGGTATCTCAGAAGTTAATCTTTCATTCAAACCATGTATTCCCTCTATGATGATTATTCCATTTTTCTCTGGTACTTTCATCATAGTTCCTTTTTCTTCTCTCTCACCAGTTACAAAGTTATATTCTGGAATCTCTACCTCTTTTCCTGCTATTAAATCTCTTAAATTTTGATTCAATAGTTTTAAATCTAGAGCTTCTATTGTTTCAAAGTCTTTCTTTCCGTTCTCGTCAACTGGAACATTAGCTCTACCTATATAGTAGTTATCTAAAGATATGACAATTGGATTTATTCCATTTGCTCTTAAATGAATATATAATCTCTTACTAAATGTTGTTTTCCCAGAAGATGAAGGTCCTGCTATTGTTACTAATTTTATTTTTTTGTTATCAGAAATCTGTTCAGCTATTTTAGCTATCTCCTTGTGATGTAGAGCTTCGTTTACTCTAATCAACTCACCAATCTCTTTATGAAGTACCTTCTCATTTAAACTTCCTAATGTATCCACTCCTAATATCTGATTCCATGCTCCAGACTCCTCAAATATTTTAGCTATCTTTGGAGTGTTTATATTTGGTGGAAGTACCATCTCCTCAGTCAATGGATACTTCAATATAAATCCATCATTATATTTAGTTAATTCAAAAAGATCTACATCTCCAGTAAATTTATATGGTCTCTCATATACAAAATCATGGTATCCATCTATAGCATACTCCATTATGCTCGTCCAACCACTATTATCTAATAGTTTTCTAACATCTTCTCTCTCTATCTTATTGCTTCTAGCTTTTAACTCTTCACTATTACTACTAATTAATTCAATGGGATAATTCTTCTCTATAATCTCTTGCATTTTACTAGAAATCTCTTCTACTTTTTCCTCTGTCATAGAAAAACCTTCTACATATCCATAGATACCATTGTTTAATGAATTATCTATTATTACTTCTTCACTTGGTAAAATGTCATTTATCGCTTTTAAAAGTATCAATTTCAAAGTTGTTGAGTATTTTTTTTTATTAAATTTTACCATTTTTCCTCCTAATGATGTTTTAATATTAATTTTTAACATTTTATTTCATAATGTTATCTTATATAGTAATTATACAATATTTTTTAGAAAATTAATAGATACTACTGGTTTTATTTTATATTTTGTGCTATACTATACTGTGTGATATGTTTTTTAAATTTTATTTTGTAGGAGGGTATTATGAAAATCATCATTATTGGTGGAGTTGCCGCTGGAATGTCAGCTGCTGCAAAAGCTAGTAGAATAGATAAGAATGCTGAAATTGTTATCTATGAAAAAACTGAAATTGTTTCATGGGGAGCTTGTGGACTTCCTTACTATGTTGGAAACTTCTATGAAGATCCTAACAACATGATTGCAAGACCTGTTGAGAAATTCATCGAAGCAGGAATGAACATCAAAATTAAACACGAAGTTGTTGGAATTGATGTTGAAAAGAAAGAGGTTACTATTAAAAATCTAGTTACTGGAGAAACATTTACAGATAACTATGATAAACTTATGGTAGCAACTGGAGCTCACGCTATTATGCCTCCAATTAAAAACCTTTCAACAAAAGGAGTTTACACTTTAAAAGATTATACTGATGGTATAGTTTTAAAGGAAGAGATGATGAAAGATGAAATCCAAGATATCATAGTTGTTGGAGCTGGATATATTGGAATCGAAGTTGTAGAAGCTGCTAAGCACTTAGGAAAAAGAAGTGTTAGACTTATACAATTAGGAGAAAGAGTATTACTTGAAAGCTTCGACAAAGAGATTACTGATGTTATGGAAGAAGAGATCAGATCTCACGAAGGTGTAGAGTTACATCTTGAAGAGGCTGTTCAAGAGATAGTTGAAAAAGATGGAAAAGTTGTTGGTATCAAAACTAATAAAGGGGAGTACAAAGCTGATTTAGTAGTTATCTCTACTGGAGTTAGACCTAATACTGCTTTCTTAAAAGATACTGGAATCGAAATGTTACCAAACGGAGCTCTTGTTATAGATGAGTTTGGAAAAACAAGTATAGATTCTATCTATTCAGCTGGAGACTGTGCTACTGTTTACCATATAGTAAGAAAGGAGAATGTATACATTCCTCTTGCTACTACTGCTAACAAAATTGGTAGAATTGTAGGAGAAAACCTAGCTGGTAAAAATACTGCATTCAAAGGAACTCTAGGTTCTGCAGCTATAAAAGTTTTAGATGTTGAAGCTGGTAGAACAGGAATTACTGAGAATGAAGCTATAAAAATGGGAATCAACTACAAAACTGTATTTGTAAAAGATAAAAACCAAACAAACTACTATCCTGGAAGAGAGGATATATTTGTTAAATTAATATACAATGCTGATACAAGAGTTCTTTTGGGTGCTCAAATAGCTGGTAAAAAAGGAGCTGTTCTAAGAGTTGACGCTTTAGCTACTGCTATCTATTCAGGACTTACTGTTGATGAAATTGGAATGATGGACTTCTGTTATGCTCCACCATTCGCTAGAACTTGGGATGTTATGAACGTTGCTGGAAATGTTGCAAAATAAATTTAATATATAAAATAAAAGGAGAGATATTTTAAAAATGAATAGCGTATTTTTTAAACAATTTTTAATGATTAGTGATATCAAAACTATCATTTTCTTAATAGCACTAGTTGCTATAATCATGGTTATCAACAGATTACCAAAGGAAAAATTTAACTTCTCAGCTAAAGTTATGACTGCTACTTTTATAGGATTAATCTTAGGATTAGTTATTCAAGTTGTTGCTGGATTCCCTCATGATCCTATGAAACTTACATTCGTTAGAGAAACTACTTTATGGTATAGCTTACTTGGTGGAGGATTCATCTCTTTAATTAGAATGCTTGTTATTCCTCTAGTTATGGTTTCTATCATCCACGTTATTATCAACATGAAAGAAGATGCAAACCTTGGATCATTAGTAAAGAGAACTCTTACTATATCTTTAGCTATGGTTGCTATTTCTGTTGCAGTTGGATTAGTTTTCGGAATTTTATTCAAAGTTGGAAAATTTGATGAGGCTACTTCTGTTATCACTGAAGGTGGAAGACAAATCAGAGAAGTTAAGAATATCGTTGACACATTAAAAGCTCTTATCCCTTCTAACCCAGTTGAAGCAATGGTTAACTTAAACATCGTTGGTTTAGTAATCTTCTCTTCAATCGTTGGAGTTGCTGCTAAGAGAATGTCAAAGAAATATATGGCTATAGTTAAACCTTTCTTTGATTTAATAAATGCTTTCCAAAAAATTATTGTTTCTATGGCTATGAGTATCATAAAATGGATGCCAGCTGCTGTTGTACCATTACTTGCTAACACAATAGCTCAAAAAGGTGTTCATGCTATAGCTGAAGTTGGTAAATTTATAGTTGTTCTTTACCTTGCAGTTGCTGTTATGTTTGTTGTTCAAATGATAGCTGTTGCTGTATTTGGAATGAACCCATTTACTTATGTAAAAAAATGTACATCATTACTTTTACTAGCTTTCACTTCTAGATCAAGTGTTGGATGTTTACCAGTAACTATCTCTACTTTAACTAACAAATTAGGTGTTACTGAGTCTACAGCTAGCTTTGTTGGAAGTTTCGGAACTACAGCAGGAATGCAAGGATGTGCTGGAATATTCCCTGCTTTAACAATCGTATTCGTTACTCATATGAGTGGACACTCAATTGATATGACTATGTTTGCTATGGCTATTATAGTTGTTGCTATCAGTTCTCTAGGAATAGCTGGAATACCTGGTACAGCTACAATGGCTGCTTCAGTTGGATTATCAGGAACAGGACTTGCTGCTCTATTCCCATTAATCAACCCTATCCTTGCTATAGATCCTATCATAGATATGCCAAGAACTATGTTAAACGTTATCGGTTCAGTTACTAACGCATTAATGGTAGATAAGAGCTTAGGATTAATCAATATGAATACTTATAATGATCCTAACGCAGGAAATGAAGCTTCATCTGCTGAAATGGAATAATAAAAACTTAATAGTTTATTCAAAATAGGAGAAGATTTTAGATCTTCTCCCTTTTTTATACTTACTCGACTATTGAAATAATTCCAAATAAACGTCAAGAATTATATAATTTATAAAAAATTAAGAGGGATAGTATCTGGAAGCTTTTCAACTACTATCCCTCTTTCTATTTTAATTTTAAAACCCCGCTAATTTAACTATTCCCTATTTTTCTACAAATCCTAACTCTTCAGCTAGATGACAAGCAAAGAAGTGTCCTTCTCCTACCTCTTTCAATGCTGGCTCTTGTTGTCTACAAATATCCTTTGCATACACACATCTCTTAGCAAATCTACATCCTTTATCTGGATTGATAGGTGAAGTTATCTCTCCTTGAAGTTTTATTCTTTCCATTTTCTTTCTTACACTTGGTACTGGAATTGCTGATAATAAAGCTTTTGTATATGGATGTATTGGATTTTTGAAAAGCATCTTAGACGGTGCTTTTTCAACTAATTGTCCTAGATACATTACAGCTATATCATCAGAGAAATGTTTTACAACTGATAAGTCATGAGTTATAAACATGTATGTAAGTCCAAATTCCTCTTGTAAATCTTTCATTAGGTTTAGAACTTGTGCTTGAATTGATACGTCAAGAGCTGATACTGGCTCATCACAAACTATAAATTTAGGTTTTAAAGCTAATGCTCTTGCTATTCCTATTCTTTGTCTTCTTCCTCCATCTAATTCATGAGGATAAGTATTCATAAGTCTCTCACTAAGTCCAACTGTATCCATAAGCTCTTTTACTCTAGCTTCTAATTCAGCTTTAGATTTACACATCTTATGTATTACTAATGGCTCTGCTATAATCTCACTTACTGTCATTCTTGGATTTAAAGATGCAAATGGGTCTTGGAATATGATTTGCATTTTCTTTCTCATCTCTCTCATTTGCTCTTTTGAATAATTTCTTATATTCTCTCCCTCAAATAGGATCTCCCCATCTGTAGCCTCAAGAAGTCTTAAAATTACTCTTCCAGTTGTAGATTTTCCACATCCTGATTCTCCAACCACTCCAAGTGTTTTTCCTTCACATATAGTGAAGTTTATATCATCAACTGCATGTAAAAGTCCCTTAGGAGTATTGAAATATTTTTTTAGATTTTTTACTTCTAATAATACTTTATTTTCCATTATTATTTTTCCTCCCCTATAGCCTTTACTTTTCCTTCACATATAAGACATCTTACTTTATGTCCAGCTTCTATCTCTGTAACTCTTGGTTGCTCTTTTGAACAAAGTTCAGTTGCATGTGGACATCTAGGGTGGAATTTACATCCTGATGGAAGGTTTGTAGGATCTGGCATAAGTCCTTGTATTGGTTTTAATCTATCACACTCTTCATCAAGACTTGGTATAGATCCAAATAATCCATGAGTATATGGGTGTTTTGGATTTTCAAATACATCTATTAAACTTCCTGCTTCTACTATCTCTCCAGCATACATTATAGCTACCTTATCACATACTTGAGCAACTACTCCAAGGTCATGTGTTATAAGTATCATTGCTGTTTTAAACTTCTCTTTTAGATCATTCATTAAATCTAGTACTTGTGCTTGAATAGTAACGTCTAGAGCTGTTGTTGGTTCATCAGCTATTAGAAGTTTTGGATTACAAGCTAAAGCAATAGCTATAACAACCCTTTGCTTCATTCCACCAGAGAATTGATGTGGGAAATCATTTGCTCTTGCTCCTGGAATTCCAACTAATTCTAACATCTCTTTTGCTTTTTCAAAAGATTTTTCTTTTCCTAATTGCTCATGTATCTCTATTACTTCAGCAATTTGCTCTCCAACTGTCATTACTGGATTTAGTGATGTCATTGGATCTTGGAATATCATTGATATTTTATTTCCTCTGATATTTCTCATCTCTTCTTCCGATAAAGAAAGTAAATCCTTACCTTCAAAAGTAATCTTTCCACTTAATATTTTTCCAGGAGGATTTGGAACTAATCCCATTATTCCAAGAGCAGTTGTTGTTTTTCCTGCTCCTGTTTCTCCAACAAGTCCAATCGTTTCTCCCTCTTCTAACTCTATCTCAAGTCCATTTACAGCAGAAACTACTTCATCTTCAGTTACATACTGTATAGTTAAATCTTTTATTTCTAATAATTTACTCATTGATACTTCCTCCTACATTAACTACTGTTTCAATCTTGGGTCTAAGGCATCTCTTAATCCGTCTCCCAATAGGTTAAGAGAAAGAATTGTTATCATTATAGCAACTCCTGGGAAAGTTGTTACCCACCAAGCATATCTTAGGTATTGTCTACCTCCAGATAGCATAGATCCCCACTCTGGAGCTGGCGGTTGAATTCCAAGTCCTATAAAACTTAAACCTGCTGTTGATAATATTGCACTTGCAACTCCTAATGTTGCTTGAACAATAACAGGAGCTAATGAGTTAGGAATTATGTGTCTAAATATAATTCTTGTATTACTTGCTCCAATCGCTTTAGCTGCTTCTATGAACTCTTGGTCTCTAATTGAAAGAACTGATGCTCTAACTATTCTTGCATAGCTTGGAACGCTTGAAATACTAATAGCTAACATTAAGTTTAAAATACTTGGTCCTAATGCTGAAACTATAGCTATTGCTAATAATATACTTGGTACAGCCAAGAATATATCCATCACTCTCATTATGATATTATCTAATTTTCCACCATAATAACCAGCTATTGCTCCTAAAATTCCACCTATTACTATTGAAATTCCAACAGCTATAATACCAACTTGTAAAGAAACTCTTGTTCCATGTACAAGTCTTGCAAATATATCTCTTCCAAATTCATCTGTTCCCAACCAATGTGCAGCACTTGGAGCTTGTAATCTTTGTGATAGGTTTTGCTTAATAACTACATTGTCATAATTTGCTATTACATTAGCAAATACAGCAAGTAAAACAAGAATTATTAAGATTACTAATCCTAAAACTGCCATCTTATTTCTTTTTAATCTTCTCCATACTTCTAACCATTGACTTCTTTTTTTATTTGAAGTATTTATATTCGACATTATTTATCCCCCTTACTACTTATATTGAGATTTAATTCTAGGATCAACATAAGCATATAATATATCTACCAATAAGTTTACCACACTGAAAGCTGCAGCTAAGAAAACAACTGCCGCTAATACTGTTGGTGTATCCTTTTGTCTGATAGCGTCTACCATCAATCTTCCTACACCTGGCCATGAGTAAACTGATTCAGTTAAAACTGCTCCTCCTAATAAGTTACCAAATTGTAATCCTACAACAGTAATTATTGGTATAAGGGCATTTTTTAAAGCATGTTTATTTATAACTACTTTTTCAGCAACACCTTTTGCTCTTGCTGTTCTTATGTAGTCTTGTCTTATTACTTCAAGCATAGAAGAACGAGTCATTCTCGTTATGATTGCTGCAGATCCTACACCTAGTGTTACTGCAGGTAGTATGATACTCTTAAAGCCATCAAATCCTCCAGATGGTAGCCATCCTAGCTTTACTGAGAACATTAAAATTAACATTAATCCTAACCAGAATACTGGCATTGATACTCCTAGTAATGCTATTATCATACTAAAACTATCTAGGAAAGAGTATTGTCTAGTTGCAGAGATTATACCAATTGGAATACCTATACAAACAGAGATAATTATTCCTAATATTGCTAAGATAAATGTATTTGGGAATCTTGCAAATATCTCTCCAAATACCTCTCTACCAGTTGTATAAGATCTTCCAAAATCACCTAATATTGCATTTTTTACGAATCTAAGATATTGTATAAAAAACGGATCATTTAATCCCATCTCTTCTCTCAATTTTAAAACAGCTTCTCTTGGTGCATTTTCTCCTAATATTAATTGTGCTGGGTCTCCTGGTGTTAAAGACATGATAGCAAAAACTAATAATGATACTCCTAATAATACAGGAATAAGTAGTAAAATTCTTTTTAATACATATTTGTGCATATCTTTTTTGACACTCTATGTTTTAGGTGTCTTCTCCTTTCTTTTAAGTTTTTATTTTACATTAAAAGGCTGTATCTTTTAAGACACAGCCTGTATAACTTCTCTAGATTAATTTTCTTTAAATTTTACTCCATAAAGTCTATGATGTCCTGCTGGTTTAAGTTTAAAGTTTTCTATATTTTTTTGTAATGCTGCATTTTGTGCTTTATATGCAGTTACATAATATGGAACCTCTTCTTGAGCTATAATTTGTACTTCTCTATATAATTCTTTTCTTTCATCTTGATCTATAGATACTCTTGCTTTTGATAATAGCTCATCAACATGTGGGTTAGAATAGAATGCTCTGTTTCCAGCTCCACCAAAACTTGAAGTGTGAAGTAATGGGAATAATCCATAATCAGCATCTCCTGTTACAGTTACCCAACCTAGCATGAACATATCATGGTCTCCTCTAGCTGTTCCATCTAAATATGCTGCCCACTCAAGTGTTTCAACTGCAACATCTATTCCAATCTCTTTTAATTGAGCTTGAAGAATTATAGCTATATCTCTTCTTTCAACATTTTCATTTACCCAAATTTTTGTTTTAAATCCATTTGGATATCCAGCTTCTGCTAAAAGTTTTTTAGCTTTCTCTACATTGTATTCCCAAGCTTTAGCATCTGTTGTGTATCCAAATACTTTTGGTCCAATTAATGAGTTTGCTTTCTCTCCTGATCCTTTATAAACAGCAGTAATAAAATCATCTGCATTAATTGCTAAAGCTATTGCTTGTCTTACCTTAACATTATTGAAAGGAGCTTTTTTTGTATTGAATCCTATATAATCAATTCCAAAAGAAGGCTCTTCTAAGAATACTATTGAATTATCAGTTTTTAATTTTTCTCTATCTAATCCCTCAATATCATAAGCAATATCAAGTTCACCAGTTTCTATACCTATTGTTCTGTTAGATGCTTCACTAACTGGTCTAAATATTGCATATTTTATAGGAGTTACTCCTAAGAAATAATCTGGGTTAGCTTCTAATACTATTTTATCTCCTGATTGCCAAGATACGAATTTATATGGTCCTGTTCCTACTGGATGTTGTCCATATGAATCTCCACTCTCTTTTACAGCTTTCTCATTTAAAATAGCTGCTGTAGGGTGTGTTAAGTGGTTTAATAAAGCTCCAAATGGTTCTACAGTTGTTACTTTTACTGTATAATCATCTATTACTTCTACCTTATCTACAGTACCTATAATATGAGAAACTTGAGGAGATGCTTTCATTCTATCTAAAGAAAATTTTACATCTGATGCTTTTAATTCTTCACCATTATGAAATTTTACTCCCTTTCTTAAATGAAATATAGTTGTTTTTCCATCTGGTTGTTCCCATGACTCTGCAAGACTTGGAACTATATTCATATTATCATCTTGTTCTACTAATCTGTCATAAATTTGTACTGTTACTCTTGATGATGGTGCATCATTAGTAGCATGTGGATCTAAAGATTTAGCATCTGCTCCATTTGCCACTACTATTGTATCCTTATCTTTTTTGGCAGTTTCTTTATCTCCACCGCAAGCAACGAATAAGAAAACTGATAATAGTGCTACTAGTGCTAAATAAAATTTTCTTTTCATAACTAAACTTCCTCCTACTTTTTTATATTTCACTTTTTTAAAAAAAATTTTTCAATTATAATATTTTTTTAGAGTATTGTGGAAAAACTTCTCACAATACTCTAATTACTAAAATACTTACTTTTTTTAAATAATGAAACCTCTATTATACATTTAAGAATTTACTATAATATCCAAACTTTGTCAAATTAATGATATATATACATCACATAAACAATATCAATATAGCGAATAAACTCTTATTTTATATAGCCTCTAAGTATACATTAACCTGTAAACATTTTCAAATTATACTAATAAATTTACTAAACAAAGTACTCCAATAAATATTAATGTTATATTTAGTTTTTTGAAATCTCCTGTTATTACATGGATAAATATATATGATAAGAATCCTAAACTTAGTCCTGTACTTATACTATAAGTAAGTGGCATCATTACTATTATTATAAAACATGGGAATAAAGTTTTAAGATCTCCAAAATCTAAATCTCTAACTTGTTTAAACATATATACACCAACTATTATAAGAGCAGATGCTGTAGCATAACCAGGTACAACAGCTACTAATGGCGAGAAGAATAATGCAAATAGGAACATTATTCCTGTTACTACTGAAGCAAGTCCAGTTTTAGCTCCTACTGCTACTCCTGCTGCTGATTCAACATAAGTTGTAACTGTACTTGTACCTAAAACTGCTCCTACCATTGTAGAAAATACATCTGTATAAAGCATTCTTCCAAATCCTTTAATCTTTCCATCTTTATCAAGTATTCCAGCTTGTCTTGAACAAGATATTAAAGTTCCTAATGTATCAAATAAATCTACAAACATAAATGAAAATATTGGTCCTATTAAAGATAGTTTAAAAGCTCCTACGATATCTAACTTTCCAGCTATTGGTGCAATACTAGGTGGTAAAGATACTATTTTTTCTGGAACAGCTATATTCCCTGTTACAAATCCTAATACTGTAGTTACAACTATTCCTAATAACATTCCACCTTTTACTTGTTTTATTTCTAAAACTATTGCTACTATTAGTCCTACGATACCTATAATAGTTGTTATTTTCATTTCTCCAAGTCCTACTATAGTAGCTGGATTAGCTACTACAAGTCCCATATTTATAAGTCCAATAAATGTTATGAATAATCCTATTCCTCCTCCAACAGCTATCTTTAATGGTATTGGAATAGCATTAGCTATTTTTTCTCTAATTCCACCTAAAGATAAGAAAAAGAAGAAAACTCCAGACATAAAAACAATACCTAATGATGTTTCCCAAGATAATCCTCTTCCTAATACTAGAGTAAAAGTAAAGAAAGCGTTTAGTCCCATTCCTGGTGCTAATGCAAATGGTGCATTTGCCCATACTCCTGATATTATTGTTGCCAGTGCTGATGCTAAACAAGTTACAGTTATTAAAGCTCCCTTATCCATTCCAGTCATTCCTAAAATTGAAGGGTTAACAAAGATGATATAAGACATAGCTAAGAATGTAGTTAATCCTCCTATCACCTCTTGTTTTACTGTACTTCCTCTTTCAGAAATCTTATACAGTCTTTCTAGCATTCCTGTGTTTTCCATTTTTTATTTTTCCTCCTATATAAAAATATTTACTTAGATAACCTTTTAATATACTCCTTTGGAATAGGTAAATTTATTTCTATTCCATACTTATCTATCTTTAGATAGTGTGAAAATAGATACATTATTTTTTCTTTACCTTTTCCATATTTAGTATCACCTAATATGGGGTTTCCCATAGAAGCAAGTTGAACTCTTAATTGGTGTGTTCTTCCACTTCCTAAAGTTCCCTCTAAAAGAGTACAATCTTTTCCAGTTTCTACAACTCTAAAATAACTTATACTCTTCTTTGCTCCCACTTCATATTTTTCTAATTCAACTACTCTATCTTCCAATCTTTTTAAGAAGCTTTTTATTATAAACTCTTTTTTCTTTAACTTTCCTTCAACTAAAATATAGTATTTTTTTTCTATATTTCTCTCTCTCATCTCTTCAGAAAGTTCTCTATTTATAACTAAGTTCTTAGTTCCTATAACTAGACCAGAAGTTGCTTTATCTATTCTATTTATAAAGTTAAAATTAGGATTTTTTAAGTACTCTTTCAAAATCTCAGAGATTCCATACTCATGGCCACTTCCCTTATGCATAACCATATTTGGTTTTTTATTTAAAATTAAAAGATTTTCATCTTCATATACAATAAATTGCTTTATCTCTTCTAGATCTGAACTTTTAATTTTACTCTCTTCAGATTGTATACTTTCTAACTCAACTTTCATAAATAATTTTACCACATCATTTAATTTAAGTCTATAATTTTCTTTTGTTTTTTTCCCATTTACTTTTATTTTTCCAACTCTTATACATTTAAAGATCTCAGTTAGTGCCATATTTGAAAGCTTTTTTCTCAAAAATTTATCTACTCTTACATCTTCAAACTCTTTATCTATTATATACTCCATCTCTTCTCCTAATCTCTATATATTCTTACACTTTGTACTATCCCTAACATTATGAAACTTATTAAAAGTGATGTACCACCATAGCTCATCAATAATAAAGGTTTTCCAGTTACAGGCATAATTCCCATAGTCATTCCTACATTTATTACAAAGTGAAAGAAAAAAATAGAGGCTATTCCATAACATATCAGCTTTCCAAATCTATCTGTAGTTGTTTCTGCAATATAGATTATCTGCATTATTAATGCAAAATATAATCCAAATAGTAGTACTCCCCCTAGAAAACCTCTTTCCTCTAAAAAAACTGATACAATAAAGTCTGTATGTGCTTCAGGTAAAAATCTTAATTTGCTTTGACTACTATTTAAAAAACCCTTTCCATATAACTCTCCAGATCCTATAGCTATCATTGATTGAGTTACATTCCATCCACTTCCAAGAACATCTGCTTCTGGATTTAAAAATGTAAGTACCCTTTGCCTTTGATAATCTTTCAATAGAAAAAAATAAGCAAATGGAACAAAAGCTACAGCACTTGTACCTAACAATATAATTGTTTTCCAATCCAAATCACACATAAATATCATTACACTAAAAGTCATTACTATAATAAGTGTAGTTCCTAAATCTGGTTGTTTTAAAATTAATAACAAAATTGGAGCAATATGTGCTCCAGCTATAAAAACACTCTTTACTCCTACCAATTTATCTTTAAAATAAGTGGATAAAAAAGCTGAAAGTGTTAATACTACCAAAACTTTTCCCATCTCTGATGGTTGTAAACTAACAGGTCCAAAAGTTATCCATCTTTGTGCCCCTAATCTGCTTACTCCTATAAAAAAAATTGAAAGTAATATAAAAATATTAATAATATATAATACTTTATAATATTTCAAGTATTTTCTGTAATCTATCATTGTAACGATTAAATAAGCTACTAATCCTATCACAGCCCAAATACTTTCTTTCATATAGAATGATGTTGTTCTTGAAATAGTTGCACTATATATGGTAGAGATACTTATACAAACTATCAAAAGTGCATTAAGAACAAGAAAATTATTCATTTTTTTTAATCTTTTAAAAAGAAGTTTTATATCTCTACTACTTTTCATCTACTACTCCTTATTTCCCAGTGTGTCCGAATCCTCCACTACCTCTTTCAGTTTCATCTAAACTTTCAACAACCTCAAACTCCATTTGTGCTACTTTATTTAAAACAAGTTGTCCTATTCTTTCTTGGGGTTGAACTACATACTCATCTTTACTAAGATTAATAAGTATCACTCCTATCTCTCCTCTATAGTCACTATCAATAGTTCCTATAGCATTTGCCATACTTATTCCGTGGTTTAAAGCCAATCCACTTCTAGGTCTTACTTGAACCTCATACCCTTCTGGTATTGCCATCTTGATCCCTGTTGGAATTAAAGCTCTCTCTAACGATCCTAATACTATTGGTTCTGATATATTTGCTCTTACATCCATTCCTGCTGATCCAGATGTTTCATATTTTGGTAATTGTACCCCATCAGCTATTAAAACTTGTACTTTTATTTTTTCCATTCTCTATCTCCTTATACATTTCCTAGAATTGTCCATGAATAGTATTTTTCATCAAATATAATCTTAGCTGTCTCTTTTATATCCTCAAGAGTTATCTTTTCTATAGAGTTTATTATAGTATCTATATCAATTACCTCTCCATATAATAGATATGAGTTTGCCATTCTATTCATTTTCCCTTTACTTCCCTCTAAACTAAAAGTCAACATACTTAAAAATTGATTTTTTGATTTTTGAAGCTCATAGGCTGTTATACCATTCTCTCTGATATCTTCAAACTCTGCTTTTATTATTTCAATTACATCCCTATAACTCTCATGAGTTGTTCCTGCATAAACAGTAAAAACTCCACCTTCTAAAAAGGCACTTGAATATGTATATACAGAGTAAGCTAGTCCTCTCTCCTCTCTTATCTTTTGGAAAAGTCTTGAACTCATATTTCCACCTAAAACACTAGAGATTATAGCCGCTGGATATTTCTTTTCATCTACTAAGCTAACTCCCTTAGTATTAAAACATAGATGTACTTGATTAGTATCTCTAACTATTTTGTTCTCTCCAGCATTTATAGTATAACTATTATCTATTTTTCTATCTACTGGATAATCTGCTAATTTTCCAAATCCCTTTTCTAATAGTTCAAATACTCTATCACAATCCATTTTTCCAGCAACTGATATAACAATATTTGAAGCTCTATATTGATCTTTAAAATATTTTATAAATCTATCTCTATCTATTCCCTTTAAACTCTCTATTGTTCCTAATACTGTATTAGATTGTGTTCCAGTTACAGCATACTTTATATTTTCATCATGTATAGTTTCCTCTGGAATATCCTCATACATTCTTATTTCTTCTATTATTACATTTCTCTCTTTTTCTAAATTTTCCTCTGTAAAAGTAGAGTTTAAAAACATATCTGCTAATATATCTATACCCTTTTCTATCTTATTTGATAGCATCTGGATATAGTAACAAGTAGTATCTCTACTTGTATAAGCATTTATCATTCCACCTTCATTATCTACCTCTTCAGAGATATCTTTAGCACTTCTTGTAGTTGTCCCTTTGAACATCATATGCTCTATATAGTGTGAAACTCCACTCTCTTCTGGATACTCATCTCTTGATCCAGTTTTTACAAAAACTCCTAAACTTATAGTGTTAATACTCTCTATATTATCCATAAGTACAGGGATTCCATTACTTAATTTTTTTACATCAATACTCATATATTCACTCCATTTTTGATATTCTAGTATTCTGCTTTATTCATAAGATATATTCCAACAACTAAAAATATTATATTTGGAATCCATCCACCTACAAATGGATTTAAAAATCCATTTGAACTCATAGCTTCAAACGAAGCTTGTACAACATAGTATCCGTATCCAAGTAAGACACAAACTCCTAAACTTACTGCCGAAGTTCCCCTTACATATCTTCCGCCTAAAGCAAGTCCTAAAAATGAAATTACAAAACTTGCAAATGGGAAAGAGTATCTATTTGCTAATTCAACTAATAACTCTCTTGTATCTCCACCTATGCTCTTCATCTCTCTAATAGTCTTTTTTAACTCTTTTATTGTAAGTGTTCTAGGTTCAACTGTTAAAGTTATGAAATTTTCTGGATTATCTTTATATTTATTTTCTGAAAAATACTCCTTACTTTCAGATTTTTTATTATCATATCCATAATAGATATTAGCATCTTTTAATACCCATACTTTTTTTGTAAAATTGTATCTTCCTTGAGGGGCAGTTATTATTCTCTCTACTCTATTAAAATTTTCATTCATATCTATTATCTCTATATTTTCAGCTAATCCACTCTCTCTATTTATTTTTTGCATCAAATAGATATAGTTAGAATCCTCTCCTCTTAAGAAGGCATTTCTTTTTTCAACAGGAGCAACTCTTTTTTGTACCTCTCCACTTCTTAAATCTCTATTTATCTTTAAAGAGATAGGATACAAAGTATCATTTACAAAGAATACTACTCCAGATATTATACCTGAAATTATTATTGGGAATAAAACTATTCTCTTAAATTTTATTCCAGATGTTTTAAGAGATATTATTTCAAGATTTGAAGCCATACTACTTATTGTCATCATACTTCCCAATAGTATAGCTAGAGGAGCAACATCAATAAAAGTTCTAGGAAGAAGAGTTACTATATAATATACAGCATCACTTGGAGTAAATCTTCCATCACTCAGATATTTCACAACTCTAAAAAGCTGGCTAACTATAAATATTCCCATAAAAGCCATTAAGCTCAACATAAAGGATTTTATGAAATTTTTACTGATATATCTATCTATAATTCTCACTATATCACCTCTGCTTTTTTCTTATACATAAATAGAGTCAGTAGGAAAAGTATTATATTTGGTATCCATACTCCTATAAAAGCAGGAACTATTCCCTTTGTTGCCATTACCATTCCTACATTTAGGCAAGTGATATATGAAAATATTACTATTAGACTTAGAGCAAAATTAGCTCCCTTTCCACTTCTATGATGTCCTATAGATAGAAATACTCCCAATAGAGATAGCATAATTGTTGATAATGGTACTGCTAACTTTTTATTTATCTCTACTTTATATGGTATCTGTTCAGCTGGTGATTTGTCTTTCATCTCCTTTAAAAGTTTACCAATTCCCATAGCCTCTAAATCTTTTACCTTTATCTCTATCTCACTAAAGTAAGCGGCTAAAGGTATTCTCTTCTCATCAAACTCTCCTCTTAAAACCTCTTTTCCCTTATCATTGAAGTTATAAAATTTTGAGTTCTTTAATACCATTGCCGAATCTTTCCAATAAGCTTCCTCCCCAACTACAACTGTAGGAAATGGCTTATCTTCAGCTTTTTGAAATATTAAAATCCCCTTTGCAATCTTATCTTTTCCATCCATTCTATCTATATAAAGATTATACTCATCTACTTCATCAATAAATGTTTTCTCTTTTAACTGGAATACAGGATTTTCATAAGCTATCTTAGCAGTTAAAAACTGTAATTTAGTCATAGATCTTGGAATTATACTCTCTTGTAAAAAAAAGATAAAAAGTGTTATACAGCAAGCTGCTATAAAGACAGGCTTAACTATATCTTTTAAAGACATTCCAACTGCACTCATTGCTGTTGCCTCACTTGTTCTAGTAAACTTAGAAAATGTCAACATTATTCCTAAAAATATCCCCATCGGTATAGTTTGGGATAAAATTGGTGGAAGATAAAAAGACAAAATTCTTATTACATCTATGATCGAAATTCCTTTTACTATAATATTTTCCATCATAGCTACTATGATATCTATTAAAAATATAAATGTAAATAATGAAACTCCAAAGAGAACTGGTATCTTTATCTCATTTAAAATATATTTATCTATAAGTTTCATATACCTCTCCTAAAAAATTTTATTCATATACTTGTCAATAAGCTTCTCATTCTTTATCTCATTTAATTTATCTTTAAAAACTTTTGGAATATATTTTTCAATTAACGGAGAAACTTTTAACATTGTCTCCGCTGCTTTACTCTTCTCTCCATATTTTTTTACATCAGGTATTAGATCACTTACAAAGTTAAATATAAATATAACTACTACGGCCAATATAGCACCTTTTATTGATCCAATCAATCCTCCTAATATTCTTAAAATAAATCCTTTATTTTGACTATCCATAATATTTCTTAGGAAGTGTAGGAAAATTCCCATAACTATATATACAGCCCAAAATATAATAATATAAATTATAAAATAATTTGTCTCATTTACTTTAAATTTTAAAAACTCCATCAAAATTGGAGTAAAGTACTTAGCTGCAACAAAATTTATTATTAAGCCAAATACTGATAAAAACTCCACAAATAACCCATTTTTTAATCCATCTAAAATTGCTAATACCAATACAACCAATATAACAATATCTAAATACATACTTACCCCTTTAATTATTTATTATTCTTACCCATAGTGCTTTTAAATATAGTGTCTCTGGAACATGTAAGATCCAAGGATGATCCTCTGGTTGGTAGTTTATTCCTATAACTTGTAATAACTTACCATTTTTAGAGGCTGCCATTCTTGTTACCTCTAATAGATCTTGTAAAGAGATATGGTAAGCACATGTTATTACCCCCAATATTCCACCATCTTCTAAAAGTTTAAAACTATCGTCACATAGATCAAAGAAAAAGTCTCTTCCTCTATGAATATCAGCTTTTCTTTTTATTAAAGATGGAGGATCTAATGTAATCACATCGTATTTCTCTCCTCTTCCAACTAATGTTTTAAGAAGTAGGAAAGCATCTCCTTCCATAGTTACAAAATCCCCTTCAAATCCATTTAACTCATAGTTTTCTCTACATAACTCTAAAGCATGAGGCTCTTTATCTATAGCTACAACTTTTTTACAATTCTCTTTTAAAGCAGCCATTGAGAATCCACCACTACTTGAGAATACATCTAAGAATCTAGTATCCTTATTCAAATATTTTCTGATAAACTTTCTTGAATCTCTTTGATCTAAGAAAAATCCTGTTTTTTGTCCATCTATAATATCTATTCCATACTTAAGTCCATTATCTTCCATAATTACTCTTTCTGGGATCTCTCCAAAGATAATTCCTGTCTTTTGCTCTACTCCCTCATGAGTTCTGTTTTCAACATCACTTCTCTCATATATTCCCTTAGGTTTCATAACTTTTTTTATAGCATTTATTATCTCTTGTCTAAATCTCTCTACTCCTGAGTTTCTAAATTGTACAGCTACATATTTATCAAACTTATCTATAATAAGTCCAGGTATTCCATCTCCCTCTGAAAAGAAAGCTCTTACACAGTTTGTTTCATTAAAAAGATGCTCTCTTTTTTTATAAGCTGATCTTATCTTATTTAATATAAAATCTTTATCTATTTTTTCATCCTTTGTTGTCAATACTCTAACATAAGCAGATGTAGAGTCAGTTACATACCCTCTTCCTACAAATGTCATATCCTCAGTACAAACATCAACTATATCTCCATTCTCTATCTTTCCTATTGTACTTTTTACCTCATCTTTAAATACATTAGGATAAAAGTTTTGAATTTTTTTCTCTTTTCCATTTTGTAAAATTATTTTAGCCATTTTCTCTCCTTATCTTGTTATCAAATATGGTTTCCCATTTTCCTTATATACTCTATATACTCTTCTACCTATACCAGTTAGAATATCCCAAGAACATTTATGTTCTACATTTATCTCCTCTATAATATCATCTCTTACAACTATTACCTCTGTTTCAATCTGAACTTTATCCTTTATAGAGTCCGGTATTTTTACCATACACATATCCATACATATCTCTCCAATTATTGGACATTTCTCATTTTCAATAATAACATAGCTTCTATTTGAAAACTCTTTCTTTATTCCATCTGCATAACCAACTCCTATGGTTGCATAAGTTTCTCCCTTATGAAGAGTATACTTTCTTCCATAAGAAATAAAAGAGTCCTCCTCTACAGTTCTTATTGAGAGAATCTTAGTCTTTACACAAAATACTCTTTTTAATTCTGGTACTCTATAGTTTGCTATCATTCCATACATACAGATTCCAGCTCTTACTAAGTTTCCACTTAGCTCATGGTTAAATCTTAAAATTCCACCACTATTTAAAATATGAATATACTTTACTCTATCCTTATATTTTTCAAAAATTTGAAATTTCTTTATCTGAGTTTCTGTATAATTATCTGATTCCCTATTAAATCCATCTGCATCAGAAAGATGTGAATAGATACCCACAATATTTATATTATTAGCTAAGCAATATTCTACTACTCTTTCTCCCTCTTCTGGCAAAAATCCTAATCTTCCCATACCAGTATCTATCTTGATATGTACTCCAACTTTTAAATTATTCTTTTTTATATACTCTATCTGATCCCAGTTTCCCACTGTTATCTGAATATCATTCCTATCAGCTATATCAATCTCATCTAAAAATATTACTCCTAAAATCAATATCTCCACTGGTAATTTTAACTCTCTCAATTCTAAAGCTTCATCTAAACATGCTACAGCAAATTTTTTTACTCCATGTTCAGAGAGATATCTCACTGTCTCCTTTGCTCCAAATCCATAGCTATTAGCTTTGACTACTGCCATAATCTCTCTATTCTCAACTTTTTCTCTTATTTTATTTATGTTAAAAAGTAAATTGTCCATCTCTATTTCTAACCATGCTCTCATTTTGTTCCCTCTCTTTTGCAATAATCTCACTTTCACCATAAATTATAATTCAGCTTTTGAAGAGTAATAATCTCTTTAAAGAATATCAGAGTAACTATATTATAGTTACTCTTTTATTCTAACTTAATTTTTATACTACAATCTTTTCTTTAGATTCTTTTTTTTCTTCCCTTTGAAGTTTCTTCTCTATTCCAGAACCACCATTTTTTGTCTTTTTTCTATCTAATAAATACATAATCGATGTAGCAACGAATATAGAACTATACGTTCCTGCTAAAATACCAACTAATAGAGTCACAATAAAAGTTCTAAGTGAGTCTCCACCAAATATTAGTATAGCTACTATAGCAAATAAAGTTGTCACCGATGTATTAATAGTTCTAATCATAACTTGGTTGATACTTCTATCTAATATCTCCTCAAAAGAAAGTTTTTCCTTCGTTTTACGTCTTAAATTTTCTCTTACTCTATCAAATACAACAATAGTATTGTTTATTGAGTAACCTAATATTGTTAATACTGCAGCTATAAATGGTGTATCTACCTCATAACCTAAGATAGCTATCACTCCTACAGCTATAATTATATCATGTAAAAGAGCTGTTACTGCACCTATTGAAAATAAAAATTCAAATCTTAGTGTAATATATAAAATTATTAATACTGTTCCTATTGCTAAAGAGTAGATAGCTGATGTTTTTAACTCCTTACCTATGCTAGCACCAACCTTATCTACCTTATCTAATTTATATGTTCCTACCTCTTTTAAGTCCTCTAGTACAAGTTCTTTTTGAGCTTCACTTAACTCTTGGCTTCTTATAATAACTGTATTATCTTCTGAAACCTGTACTTTTCTACTATTTGGACTTAATTGTGGAACCTCTTTAGCTACATTATCTAAAACACTATTTATTTCCTTTAGTGTTATATTATTTTCAAATTTAACTTGGATAAGATTTCCTCCTGAGAAATCAATTCCATAGTTGAGACCCTTGAATATAAGAACAGCTATTGAAATTATCACTAATACAAGTGAAAGTCCTAAGTATTTTTTACAATTTCTTATAACTCCTATTTGCATTACTATCTCCCCCTTACTCCAAATAATTCTGGTCTTTCAAACTTGAAAACCTTTACAAATGTAAGAAGAAGTATTTTTGTAATAGTTACTGCTGTAAACATAGATGCAAGTGTTCCTATTGTTAAAGTTACTGCAAACCCCTTAACTGGTCCAGTACCAAATGTGAATAGTATTGCTGTTATTATAAGTGTTGTAATATTTGAATCAAATATTGCTACAAATCCCTTATTAAATCCAGCGTTTATACTATTTATTACACTATTTCCAAATCTTAACTCCTCTTTTATTCTTTCAAAGATAATTACATTGGCATCAACTGCCATTCCAGCTGAAAGAATAAGTCCTGCTATTCCTGGAAGTGTAAGAGTTGCATCAATAAAGTTTAAAGCTCCAAAAGTAATAAGTCCAAATATAACAAGAGCTATATCAGCAACTATTCCCGGTAATCTATAGAAAACTAGCATAAATATCCCTATTAATCCCATAGCTAATATTCCAGCATTTTTACTTTGAGCTATAGATTCATCTCCTAATGATGCTCCTACCGTTCTAGTTTCAGCTATCTCTGCCTTCACTGGAAGAGCTCCAGCATTTAAAAGCGTAGCTGTAGCCTTAGCCTCTTCAACTGTATAGTTTCCTGTAATAACTCCATTTCCACTAGGGATTTCAGAGTTTATCATAGGAGCTGTTTGTACAACTCCATCAAGAGTTATAGCAAGTTGTTTTCCTATATTATTTCTTGTTATCTCTGCAAATTTTACTGCTCCATCTTGATTCATCTCAAATTGGATTTGAGGTCTTCCTAAATTATCATATGATACATCAGCTTTCTTTAAAGCACTTCCTGTAAGAAGAGTATCCCCCAATGTACCATCAGAATTTACTATTCTAAACTCTAAAAGAGCTGTCTTTCCTATCATCTTTATAGCATCTTCTGTATTGTTTACTCCTGGTAATTCAACTATTACCTTATTATCTCCAGCTTTTTGTACTACTGATTCTGCTACTCCTAGTCCGTTGATTCTTCTATCTAGTACCTCTATCAATCTATCCATAGCCTGACTATCTATAGTAACTCCCTCTTCAGGTACTGCTTCTAGTACTACATATACTCCACCTTTCAAGTCTAGTCCAAGCTTAGTTGGCTTAGCAAAACTCAGCCATACAGCTCCACAAACTACCATTATGACAAGGAGTAATCTCATCATTAGTTTTGAACTCATTTTCCCCTCCTATTTTAACTATTTTTTTCTATCTAAGAAACTTTGAAGAATTATTGCTGCAGCTACCTTATCAACTACTTTTCTCTTTTCAAGAGCTCCTTTTTTATTACTCTCATTTAGAAGTCTATCAGCTGATACTGTAGTCAATCTCTCATCTACTTCAAATATCTCTAATCCTTCAATATTTTTATTTAGTTTCTCTATAAACTCTCTTACCTTTTCAGCCTGTCTTTTCTCTGTTCCATCTAGGCTCTTTGGTATTCCTATTACAAGAGATTTTGTATTCTCTTGAGTAAGTATCTCTTCTATTCTCTTTACAGCCTTTACTTTTCTTCTGTCAATAACTTCAAGGGGAGTGGCTAATATCCCCATTATATCAGATTTAGCCACACCTATTCTTACATCACCAACATCTAAGGCAATATACTTTTTAAACATCTGTACCCCTTATAATAAAGTTTTTAAAGTTTCTCTAACTTTTGCTACAGCTTCCTCTATCTTAGAAGCATCTTTTCCTCCAGCTTGAGCAAAATCAGGTCTTCCTCCACCATTTCCTCCAGCTATTTGAGCTGCTTCTTTTACTAGATTTCCAGCTTTAGCTTTTCCTATTAAATCCTTAGTTACTCCTACAGCAAATATAGCTTTATCCTCTCCAGATGCAAGTACAACTACACAGCTTCCTAATTTATCCTTTAGAGAGTCTACCATTTGTCTTAACTCTTCTGCTGTCTTATCCTTGAAAGTTTTTATTACAACTTTTACACCATTGATCTCTTCAGCTGCATCATTTAATGAACCTGCTTCATAGTTAGTTATCTTAGCTTTTAATGACTCTATCTCTTTAGAGTTTTCTCTTAGAGTTTCTGTCATTTTTTCTACTCTTTCTACAACGTTAGCCTCATCAGCTTTTACTGTCTTAGCTATCTCTTTTAGAGTTCTTTCCATTCTCTTAACTAATTCATATGCTCCAAGTCCTGTAACTGCTTCTATTCTTCTTACTCCAGCTGCTACTCCACTTTCTGATTCTATTTTGAATAATCCTATCTTAGCTATATTATCTATGTGAGTTCCTCCACAAAGCTCGATAGAGAAGTCATCTACTTTAACAACTCTAACTATATCTCCATACTTATCTCCGAATAGAGCCATAGCTCCCTCTTTCTTAGCTTCATCCATGCTCATATCTCTTACAGTTACACATAGTGATTCTGCAATCTTTTCATTTACTAAGTTTTCTACTTTTTCTATCTCTTCAGCTGTCATAGCTTCATAGTGGTTGAAGTCAAATCTTAATCTTTGTCCATTTACTAATGAACCAGCTTGTTGTACATGAGCTCCTAAGACCTCTCTTAAAGCCTTATGTAATAAGTGAGTTGCTGTATGGTTCTTAGCTGTAGCTACTCTATTCATCTCATCTACTTCTAATAGATACTCTGCTCCCTCTTTAGCTTCTCCTTTTATTATTTCAACAGTGTGTGTAAATATTCCCTTTTGTTTTTGGACATCTACTACTTTTCCTTCAAATCCATTTCCAGATATTACTCCAGTATCTGCAGCTTGCCCTCCAGACTCTCCATAGAATGGTGTTGCATCAAATATCATAAGAGTTTTTCCATCTTTTCCATCTCTGATGCTTAATAATTTAGCTGTCTCTTTTAAAGTTTCATATCCTACGAACTTAGTAGTTCCATACTTATCATAGAACTCCTCTATAAAGCTATCTTGCCCTTTTTCCATTACTACTTCTCTTGCAGATCTAGCTTTCTCTTTTTGCTCTTCCATTTTAGCTTCAAACTCTTCTCTTGAAACCTCTACTCCCTTCTCTTCACAGATCTCTTCTGTTAATTCATAAGGGAATCCATATGTATCATATAGTTTGAATGTTATCTCTCCAGAAAGTTTCTTTCCACCCTCTGATTTTACCTTTTCTATCTCTTGGTTTACAAGTTGTATTCCTTGGTCTAGAGTACGAGAGAATTTTTCTTCCTCTATCTTAACAACTTTTTTGATGTGCTCTAAGTTATCATTTAAGTCTGGATAAGCTTCGTTCATTATCTCTACAACTTTATCTACCATCTTGTATAGGAATAACTCTGATTGTCCTAGTAATCTTCCGTGTCTTACAGCTCTTCTTAAGATTCTTCTTAATACATATCCTCTTCCTTCATTTGATGGTACTACTCCATCATTTATTAGGAATGTAACTGCTCTTGAGTGGTCAGTTATAACTTTTAATGAGAAGTCTTTTTCCTTGTCCTCTCCATATTTAGCACCTGTTAATCTTCCAGCTTCCTCTACTAATGGGAATAATAGGTCAGTTTCAAAGTTATTTGGTTTTCCTTGTACCATAGCTGTAACTCTCTCTAATCCAGCTCCAGTATCTATATTTTTCTTAGGTAATGGTTGTAATGAACCATCTTCCATTCTATTCCACTCTGTGAATACTAGGTTCCAAATCTCAATGAAACGGTTATCTGTTCCCTCATCTCCAAGTTTTGAGTTTTCATCTCCACCATAAGCTGGTCCTAAATCCACATGTATCTCTGAACATGGTCCACATGAACCTGTTGGTCCTGCCGCCCACCAGTTTTCATCTTCTCCAAGTCTTACGATTCTCTCTTTTGGGAAGTTACATTTTTCTATCCAAATTTGTTCTGCTTCATCATCAGTTGTGAATACAGATACCCATAGTTTATCTTTATCAAGTCCTAATACTTCTGTTACGAACTCCCAAGACCAAACTATAGCTTCCTCTTTGAAATAATCTCCAAACGAGAAGTTTCCTAACATTTCAAAGAAAGTATGGTGTCTAGCAGTTCTTCCTACGTTTTCTAAGTCATTTGTTCTGATTGACTTTTGATAAGTTGTTATTCTTGGATATGGAGCTTCTTTTTGTCCTAAGAAATATGGTTTGAAAGGCACCATTCCTGCTACTGTTAATAATAGAGATGGATCATCTGGAATTAAAGATGCACTCTCAAAATGTTTGTGATTTTTTTTCTTAAAGAATTCTATGAACTCTTTTCTAATTTGATTTCCTGTTAACATAGTTCCTCCAGTTCTATTTTGTTTCTATTTTTAATTTTAATTTTTCTACTTATTAATCAAGTTTAAACTTTTCACCTAGGTAAATTTTTCTAGCAGTTTCATTCTCAGCTATCTCTTCTGGTGTTCCACTTATAAGTACTTTTCCTTGAGCCATTATATAGGCTTTCTCTGTAATTCTTAAAGTCTCTCTTACACTGTGATCAGTGATAAGTATTCCTAATCCTCTATTTTTTAGATATCTTATTATCTGTTGAATATCCTCTACTGCTATTGGATCAACTCCAGCAAAAGGCTCATCCAGTAGGATAAAGCTCGGATTATTAGCTATTGTTCTAGCTATCTCTACCCTTCTTCTCTCTCCTCCTGAAAGAGAAAATCCTAAAGATTTTTGAACATGAGTTAATTTAAACTCCTCTAAAAGTTTATCTATTGTCTCTCTTTGTTCCCCTTTACTAATACCTTTCATCTCAAGTACAGCAGCTATATTCTCCTCTACACTCAAGTTTCTAAATATTGATGGCTCTTGGGCAAGATATCCTATTCCCATATTAGCTCTCTTATACATTGGATAATCTGTAACCTCTATATTATCACAGAATACACTTCCACTATCGGGTCTTACTATTCCAGTTATCATATAGAAAGTAGTAGTCTTTCCAGCACCATTTGGTCCTAATAGTCCAACTATTTCACCTTTTTTTACTTCTAGACTTACATCAGTTACAACTTTTCTTTTTTTATAACTTTTACATAGATTTTGAGCTGATAAATTTATCATAACTTATCTCCTTATTTTTTATAGTCTACATAAACATTTCCAGAGGCTTTTATTTTCTTAGTTTCCATATTATAAATTCCTCTATCGGCCTGAACTATAGATTCTTCATTTTCTATCTCTACATGTCCAATTAACTCTACTGTTCCAGCTTTCTGTCTAATTATTCCTCTATCGGCTTTTACTGTTGTCAATCCATATTCAGAGTTTCTATTTTCGATATATACATTTCCTATCAAAGTAGCTATATCATTCTCTATATCTACTTCTGCCACTGCTGATTTTATTATTGTTTCACCATTTACATCATCAACAATAGTCAATTTTGTACTCTCCTTAGAAAAAACTAATCTTCTATTTGAATCTATCTCTATATAATCAGACTCTAATTTTTTATCTCCTTGTACAAAGACAGCATTTTCTCTTATCTCACTTCTTAATATCTCATACTTTCCACTATTTTTAAAGTATACTCTTGCAAAGTCTCCTTCAAAAGTTGTTACAACTCCCTTATCCTTGACTTCACCCTTTACATCTCCTATAAAATCCATTATCATCTCTTTTAAGTTTCCATGTATCTTATCAGATGTAAATCTATCTCCATTTACTGTTGTTATGTCGGATCTATTTCCATCTAAGATTCCTGTTTTGTTATTAAATACTCCACTATCTCCCTTAAATGTAAAATCTTTATAGTTAATTGTATACTTATCTAGTGATTTAACTATCTCAGTTTTAGGGTAATACTCAACACTATCTCCTCTAAATGTAGAATCAATATCTTTCATCACAACTTTATCTTGGAAAAGTAATTTCTCTTCCTTTGAAAAATACGTCATCTTTTTACTTGTCAAAGTACTTGTATTGCTCTTTCCGCTAAAATTGTCTCCTACAAATTTTGAATCCTCAGTATAGTAAACTCCTCTATCCATTATACCATAAGTTTTACCATCTTTTGACTTAAAATCTATTTTTTCTGGAATATAGATATTTTTATCCTTTAAATTATACTTAGCACTTTGAGAATTAACTATTACAGTATCACTTTCCATATGAAGATTTCCATCTATCTCTAGATACTCTCCATTTTTAAAAGAGAAGTTATCTCCTGTTATTCTTACATTATCCTTAGGATTAACTATCTCAATACTACTTCCTAATTTTCCAAGTCCATTCTCTGTATTATAAGTTAAGTTACTTCCCTTAGCTGTATAACCATCACTTTGAAGAGTTACATCACCACTACTTAAAAACTCTCCATTCCCTTGATTATATGTAGCATCTTTACCTTGAAACATCATACTACCATCTAAAGCTTTCACTGTATACTTACCATTTATTTTAGCATTTTTATCTGCTCCTGTATAGATAATACTATCACTTAAAAGTGAATATCTCTTATCTTCCATATAAGCTTTACCTACTGCACTACTATCTTGTGTATTAGTATTATAGGCAAGTTGCTCTCCTTGAAGTTTTTGTCCTTTGCTCTTATCTAGGATATACCCATCTGTTATCTTTATATCCTTAGTAGTATCATTAAAGTAAAGTTTTTTACCCTTACTCTCATATTTTGGTCCGATGAAACTATAACTTCCATCTGTTACAAGCTCCTTTGTTGCATTATTATAAGTAAAAGATTTTGTAACTAATTCTCCATCTGCTGATGAGTATCTTACATCTTTTTTACCAGAAAGTGTCAACAGTTGAGTATTGCTATCATATACAAGTTTCTCTCCTGTTATCTTCTCTCCCTTTGTAGAAGTTCCAACTATATTACCTGTAATAGTTAGTACTTTGCTTTGAGTGTTATATGTTCCCCCATCTCCTACAAAAGAGTAAACTCCGTTACTTCCCTTTATTTTTCCTACAATATTTAAGATATCACTATTTGCTCCCTTATCCAATCTAGTTACATTTATTTTAAAGCCATTTACTTCAATAACTACATTTTTAGAGATCTTTAGAGTTTCCGTATCTTCTTTAAAATATAGGGATTCAGCTGATAACTTTACCCCTTTATATATAGCATCAAAAGGCTCCCAAGCTTCTAAAATTTTACTCTCCATATTATATCTTAAAGTTTTGAAGTTTCCATCCATGACACCTTGATTCTCTCCCTTTCCTTCCAATTTAATATTGTCAGAAAGAATAACTATCTTAGATAAGTCATCATAATTTCCCTTATCTCCCTTTAAGATTATATTTTTATCCTCTAAAGTAACATCTTTCTCCAACTCAATATAACTCATCTTTGAGTCAGTTGTGAAGTTTTGTCCAGAGATTGTCAAACCTCTTTCATCATTTATAGCTGTAACTCCAGTTGTTGAAGTTATCTCATCTTTTAATTTATTATAGTCTATATTCTCAGCTTTAAAGCTCCAACCATTAGGACTTATTCCAAGGATATTATTTTTTAAGGCTAAGTTTCTTACTTTATCAATAAAGATATTATCTCCACTTAGAAACATATCATTTACCTTTGCTTTCGCCTTTTCAAATCCCGTCTCATTCTCTTTTATATAGTCCTTTTGTTTTTGGGCTTCAACCAAATAATCCTCGTTTCTATATGTTACATTAGTAGTTTCTACTACTTGTTCTGTCTTTCCTACTTCTCCCTCATCACCAAAGTAGTTAAAATACCCCAATATAACTACTACTATTATAGCTATTCCATATATTATTTTTTTCTTATTCATACTTTAACTCCCATTCAATATTTTTTTCAACTCATTAAGTTTCAATAGTGCTTCTAATGGTGTTAATTTATCTGGCTCTATCTCATCTAGTACTCTCATTACTATTTTTTGCTCTTTAGTTAACTCCTTACCTTTTAGAGCCTCTTTTTTACATTGAGTCTCCTCCTCTTTTGGAGCCATATTTCCAAAAAGAAGTAGTTGTTCTCCACCTAGATTCTTTTCAACTATCTCCTTTCTCTCCTCCAATCTCTTAAGAATAGATTTTGACCTATCTAATATCTCCTTTGGTAGTCCAGCAAGTCTTGCCACCTCTATTCCATAAGATTTATCTGCTCCCCCTTTAACTATCTCCCTTAAGAAGATTATCTCCTTATCATCTTCCTTTACCTCAATTCTAAAGTTTTCAGCTTTTTCTAACTTATCCTCTAATTGAGTAAGCTCGTGATAGTGAGTGGCAAATATTGTCTTAGCTCCAATTTTCTCATGTATATACTCTGTGATAGCTGTTGCTATTGAGATACCATCAAAAGTAGAAGTTCCTCTTCCAATCTCATCTAAGATAATAAATGATTTTTTTGTAGCACTGTTTACTATGTTAGCTACCTCACTCATCTCTAGCATAAATGTCGATTGTCCAGTAAGTAGGTCATCACTAGCACCTACCCTTGTAAATATCTTATCTACAAGTCCAATTTTAGCATAGTTAGCTGGAACATATGACCCTATGTGAGCCATTATTATTATTAGAGCTGTCTGCTTCATATATGTTGATTTACCAGACATATTTGGACCTGTAAGTATTATTATCTCTCTTTTATCATCAAATACTATATTATTTTTTACAAACTCTCCTGCTGGAATAAGTTTCTCTACTACTGGATGTCTTCCAGCTATTATCTCTATCTCATCACCATCATTTATCTCTGGTTGAATATATGAGTTTTTAACAGCTATATGAGCAAAGTCAGTAATTACATCTAGATATGCTACTTTATAAGCTAGATTTTGTAACTCCTCTCTATATTTTTTTATCTCTGCTGTCAACTCTTTAAATAGATGGTATTCAAGAGATTCTATTCTCTCCTTGGCATTAAGTACCTTTTCTTCATACTCTTTTAAATCTGCCACTATATATCTTTCTGCATTAGCTAAAGTTTGCTTTCTTATGTAATCCTCTGGAACAAGAGCTGAGTTTGCCTTAGTTACCTCAATAAAATATCCAAAAACCTTATTATATTTTATTTTTAGCCCTTTTATTCCTGTTCTTTCTCTCTCTCTATTCTCTATCTCAAGAATATAATCTTTTCCATCTTTTGAGATACCATGTAACTCATCTAAGTCAGAGTTATATCCACTCTTTATGACTCCACCTTCCCTAACTGAGAATGGTGGCTCATCTACTATGGCTTTCTCTATCATATTATATATCTCTACCAATGCTTTTACATCTATTTCAAACAGTGGATTTCCCTTTAGCAATTTGAAAATTTCTAGTGAACTCTTTATAGAAGTCTTTAAAGCTATTAAATCTCTTCCATTCTCTGTTTCTAAAATTAGTTTTCCTATTATTCTCTCTATATCATATGTATCCTTTAGTTTCTCTCTTATCTCCTCTCTAAGTAATACATTTTCTATAAAGAAACTTACATCTCTTTGTCTTGCTTTTATCTTTTCAACATCTAAAAGAGGGTTTTTTAAGAATTTTTTTAGTAATCTGCTTCCCATAGATGTCATACAGTTATCCATTACCCAAAGAAGTGTTCCAGCTCCACTCTTCTCCCTTTGGTTATCTACTATATCCAAATTTCTTTGAGTAGTAATATTTAACTCCATCACATTTTCACTACTTACATAGCTTATATTTGTGATTGGCAATTCCTTACCTTTTTGTAAGTCTACAACATACTCTAATACCAAAGCAGATACCGTAATGGCTTCTTTTCTATTTTTCATTCCAAAACTTTCCAAAGAGATTACATTAAAGTAATTTTTTAAATACTCCTCTGCTTTTTTTCTCTCTACACTCTTAGTAAACTTTATCTCACTTAGAGAGTTGTGTTTTTTGAATTCATCTATATAGTTATCATAAGTCTTTTCATCTAATACTATCTCTTTTGGAGCAATCTTATTTATCTCTCCTAATAATCTAAATAGTATATCTTCTCCAACTATTTCACTTGTCTTAAATTCACCAGTTGTTATATCTATATAGGCTAAAGCTCCAATATTATCAGATATTTTTATTCCCATTAGGTAATTGTTGCTCTTTTCATCTAAGAAATCTGTATCTATAATTGTTCCCGGAGTTATAACCCTTGTAACCTCTCTTTTTACAATACCCTTAGATGATTTTGGATCCTCTACTTGATCACAGATAGCTACCTTATGCCCCTTTGCTACAAGTTTTGCTATATATGAAGCTACCGAGTGATATGGTACTCCTGCTAAAGGAACTTCATACCCTTTCTCTCTATTTCTACTTGTAAGAGTAAGACCTAACTCTTTTGAAGCTATTACAGCATCTTCAAAAAACATCTCATAAAAATCTCCAAGCCTAAAAAGTAAAATACTATCTGTATATTGAGATTTTATCTCTTTATATTGACTCATAAGTGGCGTTTCTGCCATTATTATTCAACTCCCTCTTGTTCAATTCCCGCTTTTATTAAGTGTAATAACTCCAATACCTCTTCATACTTATCTGTATGGTTTATCTTATCCTTTATTGCATTAGAGTTTCTAATCCCTTTTAAATACCAACATATATGCTTTCTTAACTCAAATATAAATGGTCTCTCTGGATGCTCTATTTGAGTCCTTCTAGTATGCTCTATTGCCATATTTATTCTATCTAATGGAGTTACAGGATTTAGTACCTTTCCATGCTCTAAATACTCTCTAATATCTCTTATTAGCCATGGATTTCCAAATATTCCTCTTGCTAACATTACCCCATCTACTCCAGAGAAATCTATTCTCTCCTTTGCATCCTCAGCTGTAAATATATCTCCATTTCCTATTACTGGAATATCTACACTCTCTTTTACAGCCTTTATTACGCTCCAATCAGCTTTTCCAGTATACATCTGCTCTCTTGTTCTACCATGTACAGTTATATGTTTACACCCTGTCTCTTGAGCAATTTTCGCTATCTCTACAGGATTTTTAAACTCTTTATACCCAGCTCTTACCTTTATTGATAAGCCTGTATCATCATTTAAAGCACTTCTTAACTCTGATAACATAGCTCTTATATGTTCAGGATTTGCCATCAATGCTGATCCATAACCATTACTTGTTATCTTTTTCATTGGACATCCAGAGTTTATATCTATATGTTTTACTCCTAATTTCTCTACAAATTTTGCACTCTCTACCATCTTTGGAATATCCTTACCAAAAAGTTGTACAGAGTCTCCCTCTCTAAGTCTTAAGATTACCTTTAAAGTTTTTTCAGAAGCACACTCCATAGCATTGATACTTACCATCTCTGTAAATAACATATCTGGATTAAACTCTCTTAATATACCTCTATATGTATAATCTGTAACTCCAGCTATTGGAGCTATATATATTTTTTTCATCTATTTTTTCCTCCGTTTTCTATCTCATATCTCTCTAAAATAAAGATATCTCAATCTAAAAATTTTACCATATTTATAGCATTTTTTCAATATAACAATTTAATCCAATATTTTTTAACACCTTTATTTATTTATGATATAATACGATTATGGAGATAAAAATAACTAGAAAAAAGATTAAAAATATAATTATAAAAATCAATGAAAAGGGGGAAGTTTTAGTCTCTGCTCCCTATAAAGTTCCTAATTCATATATAGAAAATCTTCTCCAAGAGAAAAAGGAGTGGATAAAAGAAAAAATTGAACAAATAAAAAATAAACAGGAGAAGATTTCTACTTTTGAAGAGGGAGATGAATTTATATATCTTGGTAAAAAATATACCATCAAAATAAAAATATCCTCTGTTGAATATTGTGAGCTAACTGAGGAGCATTTTATATTAAATATAAAAATTAACAATTTTGAAAATAGAAAAAAAATTATCAGTAAATGGCTCACTGATAATTTTTGTACTCTTGTAAAAAACAGAACTATAGAATTCGGAAAGAGAATTGGCTATCTTCCTTCAATTATTAAATTTAGAGATATGAAAACTAGATGGGGTTCTTGCAATACCCTTACTCGAAGTATAACTTTCAACCTCCAACTCTATAAAAAACCTCTTGAAGTTATTGATTATGTTATACTACATGAGCTAGCTCATATCCCCTATCCCCATCATCAAAAAGAGTTTTGGAACTTTGTAGAAAAATATATGCCAGATTGGAAAAAAAGAAGAAGCTTACTAAAAACCTCTTCCTAAAAAATATTATCCTATTAGAGCTTTCACACCTAAAATAATAAGTACTGTTCCACCAAAGTAGTGAGCTTTACTTCCTAGTAGCTCACCTACTTTGCTCCCTAGATTTGTTCCTACAACTGAAATTATAAATGTTACAATACCTATTATCATAACATAAAGATAAATGTGTTGTTGTCCATTCATGGCAAAAGATAATCCTACTGCTAAAGCATCTATACTTGTAGCTATCCCCATTCCTAATAGAGCTTTCAAACCTATTTCAATATCATACTTCTCTTCCTCTTCTTTCCCCTCCTTTATCATATTTATTCCTATCAATACCAATATAATAAAAGCAAGTATATTACCATATGTAGAAACTTTACTACTAAAGATATTTCCTACACTGTAACCTAGCCACGGCATTATAGCCTGAAAAGCCCCAAAAGTTAATCCTAATTTCAAAGCTAAACTTCCCTTATTCTTTGAAGCTAGCCCTTGACAAAGACAGATTGCAAAAGCATCCATTGCTAAACTTATACCTATTAAAACTACCTCTAAAAAATACATCTAATCTCCACCTTATAATTTTTATTTGCTACATTATAACATTTTTATTCAATAGTTACAAAATTTAATTATCAACAATAAAAAAGAAATTCTACCTTTAACATAGATAAAATTTCAAAACCTTTATCTATTTTTATCTTTTCTTGAAATTAAGTAGTATGGCAAAGCTACAAAAAATATTCCACCTACCATATTACCAGCAGTTAATATTCCAATGTGTAAAACATACCACATAAAACCAAATATATTATCAAAAGGTCCTAAAAAAGCTACACTTAAAAGTGTCATACAAGCTACACTATTTTCAAATCCTGCTGTCACTAAAGCAAATAGACACCAGAATATCATCAGCAATTTTCCACTATCTGATTTACATCTATAACAACACCACACTGCTAAACATACAAGGATATTACAAAGTATCCCTCTAATAAATAGTTCATGTGCATTTAATAAAACTCTTTCTGATATAATTATTCCTAAAAATTTAATAAATTTCTCTGACATCAAACCAGAATAATAGAACCCTAAAGATATTAAAACTGATCCTGCCCAATTTCCTATCAAAGAGATAAAAAGAGCATAACCAGCTTCTCTATAACCAATACTCTTATTAAACACTCCCATTGCCATAACAAGATTATTTCCAGTAAATAACTCTCCTCCTGCCATTACAACCAAGCTTAAAGTTACTCCAAAGGATAATCCCATTATAACCTTTATTAATGGATTATCTATAATACAAGAGCCTATCCCAAAGACTAATACAACTCCAAAACCTACATAAATTCCAGCTAACATTGCAGCTATAAAATATCCTAAAAAATTATTTTTTAGTAACTCCACTTTTTTTCTTGCAGTTACCCC